>NZ_VFTQ01000020.1:0-119762 GCF_006439475.1 Mesorhizobium sp. B2-8-9
GCGGGGTGGAGCAGCCCGGTAGCTCGTCAGGCTCATAACCTGAAGGTCACAGGTTCAAATCCTGTCCCCGCAACCAAATACAAAAACGGCCCGCTCCTCGCGGGCCGTTTGCGTTTGTGTATTCGGCTGGGGTGGCATGGGGGCCGGCTGTTCATCCTTGCTCGCCGGATCGGGCAGGATCGCCTTGCGCCAATTCCTCCAAATAAGCACGCAGCGACCGCGGCTCCCGGCCCAAGATCGCACGTAGCGTCAGTGGGTTGCCGAGCAGGCCGTGGCGATCGTAGTGATCGAACATCGCCCGCAAGCCGGGAGGAACATCGCCGAGCACATCGGGATCGCGGCGCTCCCTAACTTCATGGCCCAGCACATCGCTCATCAGCGCAGCGACATCGAGGCGGTTAAGTTGCCCAGGTGCGCAGAGCTCGAACGTTCCAAAAAGCAGCCGCTCTTCGGTCAGGGCTATCGCGGCGAGCTCGGCGACATCGCGATAGTCGACCAACGAAAAGCGTGTCCCGGACGACCAGGGCTCCGCAAGCACGCCCTCTTTCACGACTTTGGGCCAGAATGCCGCGTAGTTCTGGAAGTAGCGCGCCGGATGGAGGAACGTATATTCCAGGCCGGAGTTGAGAACCGCCTCCTCGACCGGCGCTTTGGCGACATGATTGACGAGGTCCGAAAGCACCGGATGGATCACGGCCGAGAACACGAACCGGCGCACACCGGCGTCGATAGCGGCCTCCACGACTTTCTTTCCCACATCAGCCTCGGCGGGAATGAAGGCTGGGGCGATATAGAAGACGGCGCCCACATCCTTGAGCGCCCCATCCAAAGCTGCACGATCGCGCAGATCGCCGATGGCAACCTCGGTTGCGCCGTGACGGCGTACCAGTTCAGCCTGCTCAGGCTTGCGGACGAAGGCACGGACGCGCGCGCCCCGAGCGGCAAGGGCGGGAATGACGCTGCCCGCAAAATTTCCCGCTGCACCGAAGGCGAGAATCATATGATCATGTTCCTTGCGCGTTTTCGTGACGATCACGGATCTGTTTGGATACCCGTGGCCCTCAACTCAATCTGGTCCCTGCGAGCGGGATGTCACCTCCCCGCAGGCATATTTTTCGGGTAAGGCTTCAACAGGTCCGAATAAGATGAGTTTGGCCCGAAGGCGCGCCGCGTTCGGATGGTTCGTGTTCGTCGTCGCAAAACCCATTTGGTGGGTAGGCTCGCCTCAGGCTTTTTGGTGACGGGTATTAACCTCTGAAATCCCGGCAAGTATTCGCCCTAGGCGATCTCGAATGAACGCAACCAAACTGACGGAGAGGAAAATGCGGCAAGCGCTGATCGTATGGGGCGGCTGGGAAGGGCATGAGCCCGAAGCCGGCGCGCGCGTCGTCAAGGCGATGCTCGAGCAAGAAGGCTTTGCCGTGCGCGTCGAAAACACGACAGCGGTGTTCGCCGATCCGGCGATCACCGATCTCAGCCTGATCGTGCCGATCTATACCATGTCCAAGCTCACCAAGGCCGAAGAGGCGAACCTGACCGAGGCGGTCGAAAACGGCGTCGGCCTCGGCGGCTATCATGGCGGCATGGGCGACGCTTTTCGCGAATCAACGAACTACCAGTTCATGTGCGGCGGCCAATGGGTCGCGCATCCCGGGAACATTATCGACTATCAAGTGAACGTGGTGCGGCGCGACGACCCGATCATGCAAGGCATCGAGGATTTCGCCTACCGCTCCGAACAGTATTACATGCATGTCGATCCATCCAACGAGGTGCTGGCGACCACCACTTTTTCCGGCGACCACGCGCCGTGGATCGACGGCGTCGTCATGCCGGTGGTGTGGAAGCGGCGACACGGCAAGGGGCGGGTGTTCTATTCATCGCTGGGTCACGTGGCCTCGGAATTCCAAGTGCCGCAGATGCGCACCATCTTGCGCCGCGGGCTGGTCTGGGCGGCACGCTGAGTGGCTGGTGCAACCGGCTAAACGCTCTCCAGATAGGTCTCGATCTCGAAGTCGCTGACGTTGAGCGCGAAAGTGTTCAGCTCCTGGCGCTTGCAGGCGACGAAGGCGTCGCGCAGCACGTCCGGGAAGATTTCGGCGACACGCTGGCCCGCCTCGAAGGCGGCGATCGCCGAGGCCCAATCCGGCGGCAGCTTGGCGAGCGTCAGCCCCTGGCCTTCGCCGCCGGTCGGCTCACCGGGCGAGAGCTGGCGCTCGATGCCGATCAAGGCCGCGCCGAGAATCGCCGCCAGCACCAGATAGGGATTGGCGTCGGCGCCGGAGACGCGGTGCTCGATGCGGCGTGCGGCCGACGGGCCGCCTGGAATACGAATCGCTACCATGCGGTTTTCATAACCCCAGGCGACGGCCGTCGGCGCATAGGATCGCGGCCGCAGCCGGCGGTAGGAATTGAAATGCGGCGCGAACACCAGCGTGCTTTGCGCCATCGCGGCAAGCAGGCCGCCAACCGCATGGCGCATGGCATCGGAACCCTGATCCGAGCCGTCGTCGAAGATGTTGCGGCCTTGCCTGTCGAGAACGCTGAAATGGACATGGAAACCGTTGCCGGCGCGCTCGCCATAGGGCTTGGCCATGAAGCAGGCGGCAAAGCCATGCTTGCGCGCGATGCCCTTGACGGTGCGCTTGAAGAGCACGGCGTCGTCCGCGGCGCGCAGGGCGTCGGGCACATGGTTGAGATTGATCTCGAACTGGCCGACGCCGTTCTCGGCGATCGCGGTGTCGACCGGAATGTCCTGCATACGGCAGGCTTCGTAGATATCGTGGATGAAGGCTTCGAAATCGTCGACCTCGTCGATCGAAAGCGCCGCGTCGGAATCGAGGCGTCGCCCGGTTACCGGCGAGACCGGTCCGACAGGCCGCTGCGACATCGGGTCGACAAGGTAGAATTCGAGCTCGGTCGCGGTGACGGGCGTCAGTCCTAGTGCGGCATAGCGGTCGAGGATGCGGGCCAGCGCGCGGCGCGGATCGCCAAGGTAGGGCGCGCCGCTGTCGTCCGCCAACCAGATCGGCAACAGCGCCGTCGGGTGTGCCGTCCAGTTGACCGGCAATATGCCGCGCCCCGTCCAATGGCAAAGCCCGTCGGCGTCGCCGGTCGAGAACACCTGGGCGTTGCCTTCGATGTCCTCGCCCCATATGTCGAGCCCGATGGCCGAGTAGGGCATGCGCAGCTTGCCTTCGAGCGCCTTGCGCGCCTGCTCGACCGGAATGCGCTTGCCGCGCATGATTCCGTTCAGGTCGCACACCGCTGCCCGCAGGCTCTGGATGTCCTTCCTGCTGTCCAGCCAGTTCAAAACGTCCGCAATCGCATCGCTCAATTTCCAGCCCCTGTTTTTCTGGGTGCTGTAGCCCTGTCGGCTACGATATCCAATTTTCGGCTTGTGAGTTCGTGAAGGCCAGCGCGGCTGATGCCGAGCGAATTTCCTTCATTTTTTCAAATCATTAGCCGGGATATCGGGAGGCATTTCAGGTCCACATTGTGCGATCTGCGATCGCAACATAGCGGCCCGCTCGGCGAAAGCCAAGCCGGATTCGGAGGCCCGCTTGCATGTCAGTGGCGCAGTTCTGGAAATTTCACCTGGCCGAGGATGTGGGCCGCGCCCTCGGCGATATCGCGCACGATCGCGGCCCGCGCCCTTTCGCCGTCATGAGCCTCGATCGCCGCCACGACCTCCTCGTGATAGTCGATGCCGAGAATGCCGGCCAGGTCATCCTCGAAACCGATGTGCAGATTTCGCAGGAATGGGCCGACCTGCATCCAGACCGTCTCGATCAGAAAGATCATCTGCTCGTTGCCGCAATGGCGGTAGATCGAGAATTTGAAGTCGTAGTTCTTGCGCAGATAGTTTTCGATCCCGCCGCCGCGGGCGGCTTCGGTAAGTTCGGCGCAGTGGCGCCGGATCGCACGCAGATTGTTGCCGTTAATGAGTTTTGTCGCGAGCTCGGTGGCCGTGCCTTCCAGGATCGTGCGCACGGCGGTCAGTTGCTGGAAGCGGTCGGCGGAAATCAGCGGCACCTCGACGCTGCCGTTCGGCATCGGGCTCAGTGCCCTCAGCGCCTGCAGCCGCATGAAGGCGCTGCGCACCGGCATGTCGCTGGTGCCGAGTTCCTTGGCAAGCTTGCGCGAGGTCAGCTTCTGGCCGGGCTGGAGCTGCCCCGACATCAACGCCCGCACCAGTTCCAGATAGACTTTCTCATGCAGCGGAACGGTATCGACAGCGGTCAGTCCGAATTGCGATTTGTCGACCATTGGCGATGCGCTGCTTCACTCGTCCTGAAATCTGTCTCGTCACCTGATCCGCCGCCGGGATAGTTGGGCGATCGTTTCGGCCGCACGATAGACGGTCAACGCGAACCGCCGCAAGGGCGACTGGGGTCGCTATCCAATCCGAGCGTCGATGATCTCGACGAAGCGCGCGAACAGGCCGGCCTGCGATTTGATCTTCAGCTTGCGGTAGATGTTGCGGCGGTGGACCTTGACGGTCCCCGGCACGATGCGCAGCGCCCTGGCGATCGATTCCGTGGAGTGGCCCTGAAGCACCAGGTCGACGACCTGCTTTTCGCGCGAGGTCAAGGACAGGCTCTTCCAGATATGCGCCCGGTCGAGTTCGTTGGTCATCGCGAAGGTTTCGCCGGAGGGTTGGGCCGCCACCTCATCGGCAGGCAGTGACGGCCAGCGCTGCTTGCAGAAACCGATCACCGCCGGCGCCATGTCACGCAGCAGCCTGGCATCCGCCGTTCCGAACGGCCCAGTGGCGCGCAGCCGCATCAGCGACAGCACCAGCGCGTCCTTGCCGGCTAGCGGCACGAAAAAGCCGACCTCCTCGGCAAGTTTGGTCTGGCTGTAATAGGAGCGGTAGTATTCGCTGGCATAGAAGCGGTCCGGCGCGAGCTCGCGCATGCGCCAGAAACCCTCCTTGCGCTCGACCGCGGCGTGGTGGAATGGGTCGAGCAGATAGGGCCCCTCCTGGTAGAGCGCGACGAAGATGTGGCTCTCCGCCGGCGAGAAGGTCTCGAACAGGAGCGGTGGCCGTGCGGCACCCCGATAACCGAAGATCACGCAGTGATCGAAACGGACATGTCCGCTGAGCCAGCCGACGATCGCCTTGCCGAAATGATCGCCGCCGGTCTCGCGCGACGCGGCGATCACGGCGGCCAAGGCGTTGTAGTCGTCACTGCGGGAAGCAGCCAATCCATACCCCTCTAAACGATAAAATCGGCTAAATATACCACCTGCGAGGTATATACCAGGTGCATTGCCTCTGCTAGCGTCAAGGCATTGCCTCACGCTGTCGCTGGAGCCTTGGCTTGACTGCAGTGCCCGATATCGAATTTCGCGCGGTCACCAAGCGCTACGGCGCCGTCACCGCGGTCAGCGGTATCGATCTTGCCATCCCGCCTTCGGCCTTCGTCGCGCTGCTCGGGCCTTCCGGTTGCGGCAAGACGACCTGCCTGCGCATGATCGGCGGCTTCGAGCAGCCGAGCGAGGGCCAGGTGCTGATCCGCGGCCGCGACATGGCCGGTACGCCGCCCTACCGGCGGCCGGTCAACATGGTGTTCCAGCAATATGCGCTATTTCCGCATCTCGATGTCGAGGAGAACATCTCCTACGGGTTGCGTCAGGCAAGGCCGCGCCTGTCGTCGCGCGAGATCGCCTTAAGGGCAGGCGAAGCGCTTTCGATGGTGCAGCTCGCCGGCTACGGGCGCCGCAAGATCCACGAGCTTTCCGGCGGCCAGCAGCAGCGCGTGGCGCTCGCCCGCGCGCTGGTCAACAAGCCGGCGGTGCTGCTGCTCGACGAGCCGCTGGCGGCGCTCGACAAGAAGCTGCGCACCGACATGCAGATCGAGCTGCAGAACCTGCAGCGCGAGATCGGCATCACCTTCGTGCTGGTCACCCACGACCAGGAGGAAGCACTGTCGATGAGCGACTTCGTCTGCGTCATGAATGGCGGCCGCGTGGTCCAGCTCGGGCAGCCAAGCGAGATCTATGACGAGCCGGCCGACCTGTTCGTGGCCGACTTCGTCGGCAAGACCAATCTTCTCAGCGGCAAGGTGGCCGGGCTCTCGGGTGACCTCGTCGATGTCGCGCTCGCCGATGGCACGGTGATTTCGGCGCGCAAGCGGGTGCCGCTCAGCCGCGGCGAAGCCGTCTCCGTCAGCTTGCGGCCGGAATCGCTCAGCCTTTCGGCGCCTGGGGGCGGTGCCTTGAAAGGCATCGTGCGCAATCGGATCTTCCTGGGCTCGACAGCCGAATACGCCATCGAAGTCCAGGGCATCGGATCGCTGCTCGCCAAGGCCGATCACGTGATCGGCCAAGGCAATCTGTTCAAGCCGGGCGAACCCGTCGCCATCGGCTTTGCCGCCGGAGCGCCGCTGGCGTTTCCGCACGCCAACAATAACGGGACAAACCATAGGGAAGACCAACATGCCGAAATCCTATCGTGACGGACTGCCGATAACCCCCGATAAATTCGTCGACCAGTTGATGCGTTTGAAGCGCGGCTCGATCAGCCGGCGCGACTTCCTCGGCCTCACCGGGCTCGGTGTCGCCACCGCCGTGATGGCGCGTGAGCTCGGTATCATGCCGACACCCGCCTTCGCCGCCGAGAACCTCGGCGACCGCATGTCGATCGCCACCTGGCCGAACTACCACGACCCGCAGACCTTCGAGAACTTCAAGGCGGAGACCGGCGTCGCCGTCGAGGTCAATGTCTTCGGCTCGAACGAGGAGATGCTGGCCAAGCTGCAGGCCGGCGGCTCGGGCTGGAGCCTGTTCGTGCCCACCAACTACACCATCTCGACCTACAAGAAGCTCGGCATCATCGAGGCGCTCGACATGGCCAAGCTCGGCAATTTCGATGGCAAGTCGGAAGATGCGCGCTTCACGGCGGAAGGCACGATCGACGGCACGATCTACGCCGTGCCGAAGAACTGGGGCACGACCGGTTTTGCCGTCAACACCAAGAAGCTCGCCAAGCCGATGTCGAGTTGGAAGGAGTTCTGGGACACGGCCATGGCGGAAGGCGACGGCCGCGCCATGGTGCATGACTATCAGCTCACCACGATCGGCAATGCGCTGAAATATTACGGCTATTCGTTCAACTCGCTGAAGCAGGACGAGCTGGCCAAGGCCGAGGAACTGCTGCTGAAGGTCAAGCCGCATCTGTTCGCGGTGTCGAGCGACTACCAGCCGGGAATGCGCGCCGGCGATGCCTGGTTGACCATGTGCTGGACCAATGACGGCGCGCAGCTGCATCGCGATATTCCCGAGATCGCCTATGTGCTGGGCAAGGAGGGCGGCGAGATCTGGACCGACTTCTACGCCATCCCGAAGGACGCCCCGAACAAGCCGGCCGGCTATGCGCTGCTCAACTACCTGATGAACCCGAAGGTGGCGGTGAAGGAGCATCTGGCCAATGGCGCCCCCTCGACCGACGCGCGCGTCAACGCGCTGCTGCCAAAGGAAGTGCTCGACAACCCGATCCTCTATCCGGCGGCCGACCTGTTGAAACCGCTCGAATTCGGCGCCGCCGCGACGCTGACCGATCCGGGCCGCGCCGAGCTTATGGCGCGCTTCAAGTCGGCTTGAGCGGGACCGGCAACAAACCAGAACCAGACAATGCGACCGGCGGACGAGAGTCCGCCGGCTCCCAACCGGCTTTCCCGATGCGCCGCACTCTCTCTCGCAAAAATCTCGTGACGGCGCTGCTGCTCGCCCCGGCGACGCTGTGGCTGGTCGTGTTCCTGGTGTTGCCCTTCGTCGCCATCGCCATCTTCAGTGTCGGCGAGCGGGCGCCGGAGGGCGGCTACCAGGCCGCGCTGACCTTCGCGCAATACGCCAACCTGCCGGCGCGAGCGACCGCCTTCTGGAACACGATGGTGCTGGCGCCCGCCGGCGCGCTTGCCTGCCTGCTCGTCGCCTATCCGGTCGCCTATTATCTGGCGCTGCGCGCGCCGCAGCGCTGGCGGCTCATCCTGCTTGCGCTGATCGTCATCCCGTTCTGGACCAGCCTTCTGATGCGCACCTATGCCTGGATGTATATCCTTGGCGGGCGCGGCATCCCGGCTTTGCTCGCCTATGTCGGCATCGAGGATCTGAGGCTGATCAACACCCCGGGCGCGGTGCTGCTGGGCATCGTCTACGGCTATCTGCCGCTGATGATCCTGCCGATCTATGTCAGCCTGGAACGGCTTGACCGGCGGCTGCTGGAGGCCTCCGCGGATCTCGGTGCTACGCCGCTGTCGACCTTCCTCGGCGTGACGCTGAGACTGTCGCTGCCCGGCGTCATGACCGGCTTCTCGCTGGTGATGATCCTATTGCTCGGCGAATATCTGATCCCGACATTGCTCGGCGGCGGTAAGGTGTTCTTCATAGGCAACGCGCTGGTCGACCTCTTCCTGCAATCGCGCAACTGGCCGTTCGGATCGGCCATCGCCATCACGCTGGTGCTGGTCTCGGTGGTGGTGCTGATCGTCGCCAATCGCATCTCGACCCGGCTCTCGGGCGCACGCCGGGTGGACCTGATCTGATGCGCGCCTTCGTCGTTGCCGTCTTTGCCTTCCTCTATCTGCCGATCGCGCTGGTCGTGCTGTTCTCCTTCAACGCCGGCCACCACGCCAGCGAGTTCACCGGCTTTTCGGTGCAATGGTACGGCAAGGCGCTGTCCAATCCCTTCCTGGTCGAGGCGCTGAAGAACAGCCTGTTCATCGCCACCACCAGTGCCTTGCTCGCGGCCCTCTGCGGGACGGCCGCGGCGCTCGGGCTGCAGCGCGTCGGCGCGCGGACCCGGGCTCTGTTCGATGCGCTGCTGGGCGCGGCGATCGTCGTGCCAGGCGTCGTCATCGGCATCTCGACGCTGGTGGCGCTGGTGCAGCTTTTCGCCGTCGTCAATCCGTTCCTCGCTTCGCTCTGGCCGACAGACCAGCCGCCGCGGCTTTCGCTGGGCTATGGCTCGATCATCGCCGCGCACGGCCTGTTCTCGATGGCGCTGGTGACGATGATCGTCGGCACGCGGCTCGCGAGCCTCGACCGCAATCTGGTCGAAGCTTCGAGCGATCTCTACGCCACGCCGCTGACGACGTTCCGCTCGATCGTGCTGCCGCAGATCATGCCGGCGGTGATCGCCGGCTTCCTGCTCGCCTTCACCTTCTCCTTCGACGACTTCATCATCGCCTTCTTCGTCGCCGGCGCGCAGACGACGCTGCCGATCTACGTCTTCGCCTCGATCCGGCGTGGCGTGACGCCGGAGATCAATGCCATCGCCACGATCGTGCTCTGCGCGTCGGTCCTGCTCGTGCTGCTAGCGCAATGGCAGCTGGGCCGACGGAAGCCATCGCCTTGAGAGACACATCCATGATCTTGAAAGACCGTATCGCCGTGGTGACTGGCGCCGGGTCGGGCATCGGGCGCGCCGGCGCGATGATCATGGCGCGGGAAGGGGCGCATGTGGTCATCGCCGACCGTGATCCGGCGGCCGGCGAAGCCACCGCTTCCAACATCCGCGAAGCCGGCGGCCGCGCCGAGGCCGTCGCCACCGACGTCGGCGACGACAGGGCCGTCGAGGGCCTCATCGAGGGAACGCTCGACCGGCACGGCCGGATCGACATCCTGCACAGCCATGCCGGTATCCAGGTCGGCGGCACGCTGACGGAAGTGGGCACGGACGGGATGGACGCCTCGTGGCGGATCAACGTACGGGCGCAGTTCCTGGCGGCCAAGACGGTCATGCCGGCGATGATCGCGCAGGGCGGCGGCGTCATCCTCAACACGGCGTCCAATTCCGGCGTGTTCTACGACCGGGAGATGATCGCCTATGCCACCTCCAAGCATGCCGTAGTGGCGATGACCAGGCAGATGTCGCTCGACTACGCCAAGCACAATGTGCGCATCAATGCGCTCTGCCCGGGCTGGGTCGACACGCCGTTCAACGCGCCGTTCATCGCCCAGATGGGCGGGCGCGACGCGATCGAAAACTATGTCCGTACCAAGATCCCGATGGGGCGCTGGGCGAGCGCGGAGGAGATCGCGGAGGCGATCCTGTTCCTCGTCTCCGATCGCTCGTCCTTCATGACCGGTCAGGCGCTGGTGGTCGATGGCGGCGAGAGCATCGGCTGAGGCGCGCCTGGCAAATCGCCTACCGGTCGTTGGGATTTCCCAATGTCGGATCGCGGCGCCGCGAGTAGGTGTCGATGCGCGGCAGATCGTCGGCAAATTCCAGCCAAGGCAGCCGAAGGCGCCAATAGGCGTGGGCGTGCGGCTTGAACCGCTCCGGATGATCGAAGAAGCCGATCGTGACATAGAGTTCGTCGCTCAGTCCTTCGTCGCGATAAGTGATCGAGGTGCCGCATTTCTCGCAGAAGGTGCGAACGACACCTTTCGTCCTCGAGAAGCTCTGGGGTTTTCCGCGCGTGAAGCGGAACTGGTCCGGGCGGTAGCCGACCCAGATAGTCAGCGGGCTGCCAATCGCGCGGCGGCAGTCGTCGTCATGATCGAAGCAGATCCAGAACGGATCGCCCTGCATCTCGGCGGCAATCCCGCCGCAAAAGCATGCGCCCGTGTCGACTCTGCTTTCCATCTGATCACTCCTGGTCGTTTCGGGATCGTTCGGCCGGCGGCGCATATGGGGAACAGTACAAGCAGGTACCCGGTTCCCTTCGCCCGATTGGGCCAACAACGGGCAGCGGTTTCATGCGCAGGCTTGCGCTGCGGGCAACGATCGGCCAAACCATGCCAGGTTCTCGACAAGGCTTGTCATGCGAGCGGTAGAAAGGCTTTCCACCACGAGGCCGTTTCCAGTTGCGGCCGCAACGGCGCGCGTTTTGGCGGAGCGCCGCTGATCATGCGCTGCTGCCGCCACGAGAACCTGCAGCGCGCGGAGGAGACCAAGGTCGGCTCGCATGTCGTTCGCGACGGCTGGACTGAAGGGGTGCAAGGCGCGCTGACCCGGCCTTCGGCCGGTTAACAGGCGGGCGCCCGTCCTCGGATAACGCAGCTTAGATAACGCCCTACCGGAACGGACATGCCCGCCGAAGCGATCTCTCCTTCGTATGGACATGACCAATGCCTGACAATCTGAACACCTCATTTCCCGGCGCGGACACGCAAAGCTGGCTGAAAACGCACGCGATCAACGAAGTCGAGTGTTTCGTGCCCGACGTCAACGGCGTGCTGCGCGGCAAGACCCTGCCGATGGCCAAGTTCCTGAAGTCGCTCGACGACCGCGCGCTCTATCTGCCGAGCAGCGCCTTCCTGGTCGCCATCGACGGCCGTTATTCCGGCTCCATCGACGAAGGCTTCGCCTACCAGGATCCGGACATGCGCATGGTGCCGGACGTTTCGAGCCTGTGCCTTGCGCCCGGCAGCGCCGGCAAAGCCTACGTTTTCGCCGACACGTTCCACATGGACGACCGGCCGTGGATGGCCTCGCCGCGCCATGTGCTGAAAGCCGTGCTCGACCTTTATGAGCAGCGCGGCTGGCGTGCGGTGATGGCGCCGGAGCTCGAGTTTTATCTGACGGCGCCCAACCCCAACCCCGATCAGCCTTTGACCGCACCGGTTGGGCGCAACGGCCGGCCGGAAAGCGTGCAGCATCCTTACGACATGCAGGCGATGGAGGAGTTCGAAGCGGTGACGCGGCAGCTCTATGAGCATGCCGCCATCATCGGCTTGCCGGTGGAGACGCTGATCCACGAATCCGGCACGGCGCAGCTCGAGATCAATCTGCTGCATGGCGATCCGCTGACGCTTGCCGATCAGGTGCTTCTGTTCAAGCGTCTGGCGCGGCAGATCGCGCAGGCGAACGGCATGCACGCCACCTTCATGGCCAAGCCGATCGCCGCGCAGGCGGGCAGCGCAATGCATCTGCACATGTCGATCGTCGACAGGAAGGGCGAGCCTTTGTTTGCCGGCGAAGACGGCGAGGACAGCGAGATATTCGCGCACTTCATCGGTGGCCTGCAGAAATACATCCCTGAAATTATGCCGCTGTTCGCGCCGCATGCGAATTCCTACCGGCGCATCCGACCCGGCCACAGCGCGCCGGCCAATATCGAATGGTCGCACGACAACCGTTCCTGCGGCCTGCGCGTGCCGCTGGGCGGGCGCGCCGCGCGCCGCATCGAGAACCGGCTGCCGGGGGCAGACGCCAACCCCTATCTCGCCATGGCCGGCTCGCTGATCGCCGGCTATCTCGGCATCGAGGAGAAGCTTGCGCGTTCGGAGGAGGCCTTCGGCAACGCCTATAAGAGCAAGAGCACACTGCCAAAGACGATGGAGGAAGCGCTTGACCGTTTCGCCGCTTGCGAGCCCGTGCGGGCGCTGCTCGGTGAGGATTTCTTCCAAACCTATCTGCGCGTGAAGAGCGTCGAGCTCGACCTGTTCCAGAGCGTCGTGACGTCCTGGGAACGCGACCATCTGCTGCTCAAGGTGTGACCATGGCCTCGCGTTCGACGGGTTTCAATTCCGGTCTCGATATCGGCAAGTCCTATTATGTCGCCACCGCCAACCCGGCGCCCGACCATCCGGCGCTGGCCGGCGATGTCGAGGCCGATCTGGTGGTGGTGGGCGGCGGCTGCACCGGCCTTTCGGCGGCGCTGCATGCGGCCGAGCGTGGTCTTAAAGTGGTGCTGCTCGAAGGCGGCAAGATCGGCTGGGGCGCCTCGGGACGCAATGGCGGCCAGATGATCCCCGGCCTGCGCAAGGGCGCCAGGGGCCTGGTCAAGTCCTTCGGGCCGGAACGGGCAAAGGCGCTGTTCGATCTGGCTTTCGAAGCGCGCGGGCTGGTGCTCGACATCATCGAGCGCCACCGCATCGAATGCGACTTGCGCCAGACCGGCCATCTGGTCGGCGCGGTGAGCGCTTCGGATGTGCGCGATTTTGAAGAAGAGGCCGAATGCCTCGCCAAGGTCATGAATTTCACCGATGTCGAGATCCTGTCGGCGGCTGAGGCGCGGCAGATGGTCGACACACCCTATCAGGGCGCGGTGTTGGAGCGGCTCGGCGGCCACATGCATCCGCTCAACTACACGCTGGGGCTTGCCCGCGCCGCCACCGCCGCCGGCGTCGTCATTCATGAGAACTCGGTCGCGGTGCGGCTGGAGCGCGAACCTTCCATCCGGGTGTTCACCGACAAGGGCTCGGTCCGCGCCAGGCATGTGGTGCTGGCCGGCGATGCGCTGCTGAAAGGGTTGGAGCCGCGCGTCAACAGCCGCATCATGCCGGTCGGCAATTACATCGTCGCCACCGAGCCTCTGGGCGAGCGCAATGTCATCCCGGCCAACGTCGCGGTCTCGGACACGCTGTTCGTCGTCAACTACTACCGGATGTCGGCGGACGGACGCCTGCTGTTCGGCGGCGGCGAGCGCTACACGCTGTCGCCGCCGGCCGATATCGCCGGCTTCGTGCGGCCGCATATGGAGAAGACCTTTCCGCAGTTGCGTGGCTGCCGGATCGACCATGCTTGGGGCGGACTGGTATCGGTGACGACATCGCGCCTGCCGCATGTCGGGCATTACGGCGAGGTCTATTTCGCGCATGGCTATTCCGGCAAGGGCGTCATCCTGTCGACGCTGTCGGGAAAGCTCTTGGCGGAAGCGATCATGGGCGATGCCTCGCGGCTTGACCTGTTCTCGGCGCTGACGCCGCTGCCGTTCCCAGGCGGCACGGCGCTGCGCGGCCCGCTCTATGTGCTCGGCATGCTGTGGTATGCGATGCGCGATCGCTTAAGGCATTAAGGGTCTATCGATATTCAGGTGAGGCCGGCTGCAGCAGATCCTAGGCTGGCTTTCCTGTACCCGGCGTGGCTAATGTCTTGGCGCCGGGGACGAGTCCCCCGGCGTTCGCCACTTAATCGAAGGCAGCTCACAGGTCGCAGCAAGGGGCAGATCTATGAATATTGAGGCGGGCCGGCTGACCAAGAAGGAGCGCCACGAGCTGATCCTGTCGGAGGTTCGGCGCTCGGCCTCGATCCGCATCTCGAAGCTTGCGCGCCGCATCGGCGTCGCCGGCGAGACCATCCGCCGCGACCTGATCGAGCTTGGCGATGCGGGGCTCATCAACCGCACCTATGGCGGCGCCACCATTTCACTGGTGACGTCGGAACCGGTGATCGCCGAACGCGGCCTCACAATGATCGAGGAGCGGGCCCGTGTCGGGCGAGGTGCGGCCGGACTGATCGAGAAAGGCAGCATCGTGATGATCGACGGCGGATCGACCACCTATGAAGTCGCGCGCAGCCTTTCGCAACACGGCCGGGACCTGACGATCATCACCAACTCCGTCGGCGTCGCCTCTGTGGCCGGGGCCAATCCGGGCTTCCGCGTCATCCTTTGCCCCGGCACCTATGACAGCCGCGAGGCGGCCGTGCTTGGCGAGGACACGGTCGAGTTCGTGCGCCGCTACAATGCCGACGTCGCCATCATCGGCGCCTCGGCGCTGAATGCCGAAGGGCCGAGCGACATGATCTCGGGCGCTGCGGCGGTGAAGCGCGCGATGATGGCACGGTCGCTGTCGACCATGCTGGTCGTGACCAACGACAAGTTCGGCCGCAGCGGCCTCGAACGCGTCTGCGCGCTGAGGGAGATTTCCGATGTCGTCACCGACAGCGAGCCGGCAGCCGAGATGCGCGCGGCGATCGACGAGGCAGGCGGCGAGCTGCACGTGTTTGCCGAGAGCTGAATAGGTTAAGCGCCGCGGTTTGTCAGCGCGATATGGCAGCAGCCGGAGCCATGACCCGGCGTCCAGGTGACATTGGAGAAGCGCACGCCGGTTGCCTCGAACAGACCGCGGTCGAAGGCGCCGGCGATGCGGCAGAGCGTGGCGAGTTTCTCCTCGCCGACGCCGGCCTCTATCCAGGCATCCTTCAGCGGGCAGCGCTTCACCTTGAAGGCGATGTGGTCAGGCCCGCGCTCGACATCGGTCGGATACATGCGCCCGCCATCCGGGCTGACGGCGAGGAATGCCTCGCCGATCGCCGGCGCGTCGTTAGGGCCGAAATTAGCGAAAGCGGCTGCCGCAACTTCCCGGCCGCGCTTCTCGATGCTGCGGATCATCACCGCCTCGGCCTTCTCGGCGCCGAGCTCAGCGGTCAGCTCGTCGAGGAAGAGCCGGTAGAGGTCAGCGCGGTTGCGGAAGGCGGAGTCGAGCTCGCGCGACAGTTTTTCGGCTCTGGCTGCTTCGGGATCGGTCATGCTGTGTCCTGATTTTGTCGTTTGACCATGATCTATCCGCAAACCGGGTCCCACTTTGCGGGATCATGGTCGGTTCCAGGTCAATCTTGGCGTCGCCTCGACCAGCGCCTTACCGATCGCCGATCGCGGGTTGGCGATGACGGCGCGGGCATCGCCGCTCTCGGCGATCCGGCCGGCGTCGAGGATGACGACGCGATGCGCCACGGCGCGGATGACGCCGAGATCATGCGAAATGAACAAATACGCGATCCGTTCCTGCCTTTGCAGGTCGAGCAGCAATTCCAGGATCTGGCCGCGCACCGAAACATCGAGCGCCGACACCGCCTCGTCGAGCACGATCAGCGACGGCCGCGTCGCGATGGCGCGGGCGATCGCCACGCGCTGGCGCTGGCCGCCGGAAATCTCATGGATGGCACGAGCCGCGAGGCCGGCATCGAGGCCGACGCGCTCCAGCAGTGCCGCGATACGGCGCGGGCGCTCCGCACGTGGGGCAATGCCATGGATGCGCAACGGATCGTCAAGCACGCGCGCCACGGTGGCGCGTGGATTGAAGGCTGCGAGCGGATCCTGGAACACCATCTGGATGCGGGCGCGGCGCGCGCGCAAAGCGGCGCCGGATAGCGCGAGGAAGTCCGCGCCTTCGAAGTCGACGCGGCCGGCATCGGGCTCGATCAGCCGCAAAACCAACCTCGCGATCGTCGACTTGCCGCTGCCGGACGGGCCGGCGAGCGCCAGCGTTTCTGCACGGCCGATCTCGAATGACACGTCGTCAACCGCAGCGAAAGGCTTGCCGCCACGGCGGTAGCGCTTGGCGAGACTGGAGACGGCCAGCACGGTCATGCCGAGGCGCCTTGCCGGTCAAGCAGCGGCTCGGCGTCGAGGCCGAGATGAGCGGCCAGCAAAGCGCGCGTGTAGGTGTGGCGCGGCGCGTTGAGGATTTGATCGGTCTCGCCGAGTTCGACCAATTCGCCGTGGCGCAGCACCGCGATGCGATCGGCAAGCGTGGCGGCGAGCGCGATATCGTGGCTGATGAAAAGCAGCGTCATGCCGTCCTCGGCCACCAGCCGGCGGATCAGCGCGACGATCTCGGCCTGGACGATGGTGTCGAGGGCGCTGGTCGCCTCGTCGGCGATCAAGAGTTTGGGTCCAGCAGCGATTGCCGCAGCGATGGCCACGCGCTGCTTCTGGCCGCCGGACAGCTGGTGCGGGTAGGTGTGGAGGGCCGAGTCCGGGCCAGGGAGGCGGACGCGGTCGAGGAGGGTTTTGGCTTGGGCGAAGGAGTCAGGCCAGCTGAGGCCGAGATGGGTGTGGACGACTTCGGCGATCTGCTTGCCGATTGGCATGACCGGATCGAGGCTGGAAGAGGGGTCCTGGAAGACGAAGCCGATGTCGCGGCCGAGGAGGGAGATGGTATTGCGAGGACGAGAGGGCTGGCGCTCTACGGCGCCCCCCTCTGTCCTGCCGGACATCTCCCCCTCTAGGGGGGAGATTAGCAGTTCCGCTGCCGGCTCCCCTTCTGCTGCGTTGAGGATTGGCGAAGGCGGACGCGACAGTTCAATCTCCCCCCTAGAGGGGGAGATGTCCGGCAGGACAGAGGGGGGCGCGAAGGAATGAGGCATTCGCGATCTCGATATCTTCCACTCGACTGTTCCTTCGATCTCGGCACCCCTCGCCAACAACCCCGCAATCGCCAGCGCCAGCGTGCTCTTGCCCGAGCCGCTTTCGCCGATGATCGCCAGGCGCTCTCCGGTTTTCACATCCAGGCTGATGCCTTTCAGCGCCGGCGCCTCGACCCTGCCGCGCCGATGGCCCACCGAAAGATCGCGAATCGAAAGCAGCGTGGTCACGACAGGCTCCTGCGCACAGCGGTGCTCTCCACAACGCCTTCGCCGGCGAGGTAGACGCCAAGCACGGTCAGCACCAGCGCTATACCGGGAACGACCGACAGGAAAGGTGCGGTGCGCAGCACCGTACGCCCCTCGGCGATCATGCCGCCCCAGGTGACGCGGTTGGGATCGCCTAGGCCAAGGAACGAGAGCGCGGCCTCGGTGAGGATCGCGGCGGCCACGATCACCGAGGATAGCGCCAGCACCGGCGGCAGCGCGTTGGGCAGCACCTCGCGAAAAGCAATCTCCAGCGGATGCATGCCGATGACGCGGGCGCCGGCGACATAGTCGCGCTCACGGATCGACAGGACTTCCGCGCGCGCAACCCGCGCTGGTCCGGTCCAGGCGCCGAGCGCGATCGCGGCGACGACGACGCTGAGCGAAGGTCCGACGATGCTGACGAAGGCGAGCGCGAGCAGGAAGCTCGGCACGGTCTGGAAGGCATCGGTGATGCGCATCAGCACTTCGTCGATCAGCCCGCCGGCGAAGCCGGCTAAAGTGCCGACGACCGCGCCGATCAGGAGCGCCGCGGCAGCCGCCGCCAGCCCCACCGCCAGCGACGTGCGGGTTCCGTGGAACAGCTCGGCCAGCACGTCGCGCCCGAGCCGGTCGGTGCCGAGCGGCAGCGAGCAGTCCTGGAACGGCGGCAGCAGCGCCGGGCCGGCGATGGCTTGCGGGTCGCCGGGAAACAGCACCGGCGCCGCCAGCGCCATCACAATGAGCAAGGCCAGGATGATTGCGCCCGCGATCGCTTCCGGCGTGTGGAAGAAACGGCGCAGGCGGTTCATGTGCTTGCCTCGCCGGCGCCGACGCGCGGGTCGAGGACAGCGTAGGTGAGATCGACCAGGAGGTTGATGACGAGGACCAGGACCGCGCTCACCAGGATGATGCCGAGCAGCAGCGGCGTATCGCGCCCGGCGACGGCTTCCTGCGCCAGGCGGCCGAGGCCAGGCACGGCAAGGACGCTTTCGATGACGACGCTGCCGCCTAGCATCTGCGCCGATTGCAGGCCAAGCATGGTGACCAGCGGCAGGAGCGCATTGCGGGCAACATGGGCAAGCACGATGCGGCGGCGGGGCAGGCCCCTGGCGCGGGCGGCGAGGATAAAGTCTTGCCGCCAGGCCTCGGCCATGCCGGCACGCATCATGCGCAGATAGAGCGCTAGATAGATGAAGCCGAGCGCCGACACCGGCAGCACGAGATGGACGGCAATGTCGGTGGCGCGGGAAAATCCGGTTTTACCTGAGGCGATGGTCTCGATGCCGCCGATCGGCAGCCAGCGCAGGTCGACGGCGAAGATGACGATGAGCACTAGGCCGAGCCAGAAGCCGGGCACGGCATAAAGCGCCAGCGAGCCGATGGAGAGGAAGCGGTCGCGGACGCTGCCGGGTCTGGCGCCGGCATAGATGCCGAGCGCCGAGCCGAGGCCGAAGGAGAGCGCGGTGGCGCTGCCCATCAGGATCAGCGTGGTCGGCAGGCGTTCGAGGATGATTTCGCGGATCGGCCGCGAGAAGGTGACGGACTGGCCAAGGTCGAGATGCAGCAGCGCCCAGAGATAATTGGCGAGGCGCGTCAGCTCCGACTGGTCGAGGCCCCAGCGGTGGCGCAGCAGTTCGATCATGCCGGCATCGCCGCCGGTCGAGACGATATAGGCATCGACCGCGTCGCCGGGGGCGGCTTCGAGCAGCAGGAAGCTGCCGACGACGACGATGAGGAGCACGAAGACGCTGCCGACGACGCGGCGGCGCAGGAGGCGGAGGGCGCGGGTCATGGCGAAGCCTGGTTGAGGCCAAACCACGGACGTTGCGCTCTACGGCGCCCCCCTCTGTCCTGCCGGACATCTTCCCCTCTAGGGGGGAGATTAGCCGTCATATCGGCTTTCGCCAATTTTCGACGCCGCAGGAATGAGCGAGGCGCGAGAACTGCCAATCTCCCCCCTAGAGGGGGAGATGTCCGGCAGGACAGAGGGGGGCGCGAAGGAACTCTCATTCTCAAAGCTGAGCACCCCGGCAGCCGATCCGCAAGGAGATCAGCCGGCCAAATAAGTGTCCGCCCAGTTCGATACTGCCCAGCGCGGGTTGTTGGCGATGTTGCCGACCGTATCGCGGGCGACGGAAATGAAGCTCCACTCCGCCACATTGATCAGCGGCAAATCGGCCGCCACCTTCTTCTGGAACTCCTTGTAGAGCTCGGTGCGGGCCGCTGTATCCAGCGTCTCCGATGCTTTCGCGATCAGCGCGTCGAGCTCGGCGTTTTTGTAGCCGCCTTGGTTGGAGAAGGGCACGCCGTCGGGAATGCCGCTATGCACCAGGATGGTGGTCGAGATTGCCGGGTCGCCGCGGAACACCGGCGGGCCGACGGCGAGGTCGAATGCGTGGTCGGTATAGACGGCCTTGATGTGCGCGGCGGAGTCATTGTTGACGATCTCGGCGTCGATGCCGATCGCTGCGAGTGCTTGGCGCAGATAATCGCCGAACTGCTTGGTCTCGTTGAAGTAAGGCGCCGGCAGCAGCTTCAGCGCGAAGCGCTTGCCGTCGTCGGCGCGCTTGTAGCCGGCTTGGTCGAGCAGCGCATTGGCCTTGGCGACGTCGAAGGGATAGGCCGGCACGTCGGCGGTGTAGAATTGCGGATCGTTCTTCGGCACCGGGCCGGTTGCGGTCGCGGCGTAGCCGAGGAAGATCGTCTTGACGACGAAATCCTTGTCGATGGCATGCGCGATCGCCTGCCGCACTTTCAGATCGGCCAGTTCCTTGCGGCGGTGGTTGATCTCGACGACGAGTTGGTAGGTCAGCCCCTCATAGCCCTTGGTGATGACCTTCAGGCCTGGCACCTTGGAAATGCGGTCGAGGTCGGCGAGCGGCACGGCGGAGAAGGCGGCGAGCTGGATCTCTTCCGCCTCGAGCGCCGCTGCGGCGGACGTGCGATCGGGGAGCACCTGGTAGACGATCTCGTCGAGATAGGGCTCGTCCTTATCCCAATAGGCGTCGTTCCTGGTCAGCCGGTAATATTGCCCGGCCTTGTATTCGGCGAACTTGAACGGACCGGTGCCGACCGGCGCGTTGTTGGCCGGGTTTTCCTCGATCTTGCCCACCTCATAGAGGTGCTTCGGCACGACGCTCGACAGCGCCGGCAGCGCATTGCGGATCAGCTGGAACGGCGTCGGCTTGGCGAATTTGAAGATCGCGGTCAGTTCGTCCGGCGTGTCGACCGCCTCCAGGTCCTTGAACACGGTGCGGCCGAGATTTTGCAGCGGCTTCCAGATCTGCAGCGCCGAGAAGGCGACGTCGGCCGAGGTGAAGGGCTTGCCGTCATGCCATTTAACGCCGTCGCGCAATTTGAAGGTCACCGACAAGCCGTCGGCCGCACCTTCCCAGGAAAGCGCGAGCCGCGGCTGCAGCCCGTCCTTGCCGTCGAAGGCGGCTTCGGCCAGCGTCTCGACGATCTTGCTGGAAATGAAGAAGACGCCGTTGGAGGCGACGATCGCCGGATTGAGGTTGCGCGGCTCGGAATCCGCGGCGACGATCAGCCGGCCGCCCTTCTTGGGCGTCTGCGTAAGGCCGATGGTCGGAAGCGCGGTGGAGGCCAGCAGCAGCGCCGAGCCGGCCAGCAGGCCGCGGCGTGAAATCGTCAATTCGGACATCGCTCAAACTCCCCTCTTCGCGCCGTGGCAGGCGCGGCATCCGGTGATTATGGCCCTTGGCAAAGGTTTCGCCAGAGACGGATTTGGCGCATCATGGCTTGGCTTTGAAATTTCCGTCCGCTGGACCAGCCATCCGACGGAGGCTCTCATGCTCTTATCTGGTAGGACCAGATTACAGACAACCGTGATCGGGATTTGGACAGAAACCGCCTTGGGGGCGAAAGCGATCAATTCTGGCTGGACCAGAGTGGCCAAAATAATGCAGATTTGGCCAACAGCCATACATCATGACTTTCGGCGCTCCTGCGGCCGATGAAAACAGGGAGAGGCAGATGAACATCGCTCCGGGCAAAACCGAGGTCAGCAATGTCCCGTTCGATCAGGCGCGGGTGGATCGGCTGATGGAAGAGGCCGGCATCGACGTGCTCTTCGCCACCTCCAAGCACAACACGCAATATTTGCTCGGCGGCTACAAGTTCATCTTCTTCGCGGCGATGGATGCCATCGGTCACAGCCGCTATTTGCCGATCGTCCTTTACGAGAAGGGCGGGCCGGAACATGCGGCCTATATCGGCAACAAGATGGAAGGCGGCGAACATCAAAATCATCCGTTCTGGACGCCGACCTTGCATGCCGCCTGCTGGGGCACGCTCGATGCCGCCAATCTGGCGGTGGAGCATCTCAAACAGATCGGCAAGCAAGCCGCCCGCATCGGCATCGAGCCGGGCTTCCTGCCGTCGGACGCCTACACGCTGATACGCAAGGCGCTGCCGGATGCCAAGCTGATCGACGCGACCGACATGCTGGAGCGCATGCGCGCCATCAAGACCGAGGCGGAGCTCGAACAGCTGCGCATTGCCTCCGAGCTGATCACCGATTCCATGCTGGCGACGATTGCCTGGGCGCGCGAGGGCACGAGCAAGACCGACATCATCGAGCAGCTCAGGCGCGAGGAGACCAATCGCGGCGCGCATTTCGAATATTGCCTGCTGACGCTGGGCTCAAGCCACAATCGCGCGGCGTCCAGCCAAGCCTGGAAGAAGAGCGAGGTGATGTCGATCGATTCCGGCGGCAACTACCACGGCTATATCGGCGACCTCTGCCGCATGGGCGTGCTTGGCGAGCCGGATGCCGAGCTCGAGGATCTTCTGGCCGAAGTCGAAGCGGTGCAGCAGGCCGCCTTTTCCAAGGTCAAGGCAGGCACGCTGGGCGGCGACATGATCGCGCATGCCGAGAGCGTTCTGAAGGCGTCCAAGGTCGCGGCCTACACGGATTTCTTCGCGCACGGCATGGGGCTGATCACGCATGAGGCGCCGTTCCTGATGACCAATCACCCGGTCGCCTATGAGGGCACCTATGCGGCAAAGCCGCTGGAGAAGAACATGGTGCTGTCGGTCGAGACCACCATGCTTCATCCGTCGCGCGGCTTCATCAAGCTGGAGGACACGGTGGCCGTCACTGACGCCGGCTATGTGATGTTCGGCGACCGCGGGCGTGGGTGGAACAGGGGCGGGATTTCTTAAGGAGGAGGTCGGCGCTGCCCCTCATCCGCCCTTCGGGCACCTTCTCCCCGTAGAACGGGGAGAAGGAAAGACAGTTACCGACCCGCCGGCAGCAGCCTGAAATCCGGCAGGTCGCGCAGCGCCAGCTCCGGTCCGGCGGGCGAATAGACGACGAAGAGCTGCATCGGCTGGTCGCCAGTGTTGAGCGTCGAGTGGAAGCGGCTTTCCGGCACGTAGATGGTGCAGCCGGGGCCGACTTTCGCCACCACCGGATTGCCTTTCTCATCCTCGACCATCTGCTCGCCATTGCCGGAGATGACGAAGATGATCTCTTCGGCGCCCGGATGGTTGTGGCGGGTGTGGCCTTTGCCCGGCGGTAAGTCGACGATACCGCCGGAGAAGCGTTCGGCGCCGTTCACTTCCGGCGCGACGGTCAGCGACAGCTTGCCCCAGTCGAAGCCGAAGGCGCTGACATCCTTCGGATAGACGAACACCTTGCTCCTGTCGGCCATTGCCTCATCCCTTCCTTTTCTTTGCTTCTGTCTTCTGGTCGCGAAGCGCGACCGCCTTGAAATCCGCCGTCTGCCTGGCGATCGCCGCCTCGGCGGGAAGCCGTTCCATCGAGCTCGCGCCGTAGAAGCCGTGGAGTCCCTCGCAGCGGTCGAGAATGTAGCGCGCGTCGTCGGGCATCGAGATCGGCCCGCCATGGCAAAGCAGGATGACGTCCTTGCGCACGGAGCGCGCGGCATCGGCGATGGCGTCGATTTCCTTGACGCAGGCGTCGAGCGTTTTCGCCGAAGTGGCGCCGATCAAGCCGCCGGTCGTGACGCCCATATGGGCGACGACGATATCGGCGCCGGCTTTCGTCATGGCGCGCGCCTCGTCCGGGTTGAAGACGTAGGGCGTGGTGAGCAAGTCGAGCTTGCGCGCCTCGGCGATCATGTCGACCTCGAGGCCGAAGCCCATGCCGGTCTCCTCGAAACTCTGGCGCATGGTGCCGTCGAACAGGCCGACGGTCGGAAAATTCTGCACGCCGGAAAAGCCCATCGTCTTCAGCTCTGCGAGCAGCAGCGGCATGATGACGAAGGGATCGGTGCCGTTGACGCCGGCCAGCACCGGTGTCTTCTTCACCACCGGCAGCACCTCATAGGCCATCTCCTTGACGATCTCGTTGGCGTTGCCGTAGGCAAGCAGGCCGGCGGCCGAGCCGCGGCCGGCCATGCGATAGCGGCCGGAATTGTAGATGATGATCAGGTCGATGCCGCCGGCTTCCTCGGCCTTGGCCGACAGGCCGGTCCCGGCGCCGCCGCCGATGATCGGCACGCCGTCGGCGATCATCTTGCGGAATTTTTCCAGGATCGTTTTGCGCGGAATGGCAGCCATGCTTGTCTTGTCTCACTTCTTGGCGATGTCGAGGAAGGCCTCCGCCGCGGCCTTGGCGAAGGCGGGGTCGTTGATGTGCAGCGGCAGGCGCGTCACGGTGCGGTTCCTGGTCGGTTCGATCGTGCGCTCGATGGCCTCAAACAGCACGGCGTCGGCTTCCGGATCGAAGAAGGCGCCGCCTACGATATCGAGCGCCGATACGCCCTTTTCCGGGATCAGGAAGCGGACCGGACCGTCGCATCGGGCGAGGCGGCCGCCGATCCATTCGCCGATCTTGCGGCATTCCTCGGCCGTGGTGCGCATCAGCGTGACATTGGGATTGTGCTCGTAGAAGAGCCGCCCATGATATTTTTCCGGAATGGTCGGCGGCGCCCAGAAGTTCACCATGTCGAGCGCGCCGACCGAGCCGACATAGGGCAATTTCGTGCGCGCAATCGCGCCGAAGCGATCCTCGGTCGCCGGCAGCACGCCGCCGAACAGGAAATCGCACACCTCGGTCGTGGTGATGTCGATGACGCCGGCCAGCAGACTGCTGTCGGCGAGCTTCTCCATCGAGCGGCCGCCGGTGCCGGTGGCGTGGAAGACCATACAGTCATAGTCGGGGCGCAATCGGTCGACGATCGCCGTCACACAGGGCGTGGTGACGCCGAACATGGTGAGTCCCAGCGCCGGCTTGCCGGCGGCAGCCGAGGCGGGCTTCGCGGCCATGCCGGCGATCGCCTGGGCGGCATTGTGCAGCACAATGCGGGAGAGCCTGTTCAGTCCCGCCATGTCGGTGACCGACGGCATCATGATGATGTCGGAGATGTCGACGTAAGGCGCGGTATCGCCGGAGGCCAATGTCGAGACCATGATCTTCGGCAGGCCGAGCGGCAGCGCCCGCATGCCGGCGGTGACGATCGAGGTGCCGCCGCCGCCGCCGATGCCGATCACCCCGGCGATGTCGTCACGTGACTGGATGAAATTGGCGAAGGCGGCGCCCATGCCGGCAACGGCGGTGCCGCGATCGTCGATGCCGAGAACAGCGCCGGCTCCCTTGGGATGATGCGCGGCGACCTCGCTGGCAGAGATATCCACCGGGACGGTCGCGCCTCGCGTGCCGATATCGACACGGACGACCGCGCCGCCGGCCGTGGCGACGGCATCGGCCAGGAAGGCGAGTTCCTCGCCTTTGGTGTCGGCAGTGCCGATCACATAGATGCGCTTCATCCGCGGTTCCCCGTCCGGCATGGCCGGCTTTGCCGCCGGCCTTTTCTGCCCCACCCTTAAGCTTGTCGGCAAAAGCCTCGTCGCTGGTGGGGACCGTATTTTTTGCCCCACCCTTAAGCTCCTCGGCAAAGCCTCGTCGCTGGTGGGGACCCGTTATTGACCGGCATTGCGCCATTGCAAATTTTTGAGACGCGCGTATCGTATTGATATGGATGTCTCACGTCAACAAGCCGCCTCCATCGATGACGCCGCACAGGCGCCGACCGCCGAGAAGGGGCCGCGCGCCCGCACAAAGCGGCTGATGCTGGAAACGGCGACGAGGCTGATGCAATCCGGCATGACCCCTTCGGTCAGCGAGGTCGCGGAGGCGGCAGAGGTGTCGCGCGCCACCGCCTACCGGTATTTCCCGAGCCAGGCGGCGCTGGTGCAGGCCGTGGTCGATGAAGGGCTCGGCCCTATCCTTACCTGGAAGTCGACGTCCGACGATGCCGAGCGGCGCGTGGCAGATCTGTTCGCGACCGCGATGCCGCGCATCGAAGCCTTCGAGGCAACGTTCAAAGCGGCGCTGAAACTGTCCCTCGACCAATGGGCGCGGCGCCAGGCGGGCACGCTCGGGTCCGAGCCGGCCTTCATTCGCGGTCATCGCGTCGACCTGTTGAAGGATGCGATCGCGCCGCTCAAGGGGCGCTTGAAGCCGCGCCAGCTCACGCGCCTTGCCCAGGCGCTGTCGCTGATGTTCGGCGTCGAGGTGGTCACGGTGCTGAAGGACATTTGGGGGCTGAACAGCGCCGAGATGATGTCGGTCGCGCAATGGGCGGCAGGCGCGCTGGTGCGCGCCGCAATGGCGGAATCGGAGGCGAAATCGGCAGGAATGGCTGCGGCGCCTGGGGCGACGATCGGGTAAATCTGGTTCTACCAGATTGTGAGGACGATTTTGAATGTTAAATGGGGTGAGCTGGCCCTCACAAGGGGTCGGCGTATCAAGGAGTAGGAAAAACAAGGGAAAACAGGCAGATGCCATAATGGTGGGCTCGTTCGTCTGCTCCTAGCCTCCCAAGAAAGCGCTTGACGTCAAGCGGGAATTGGTAATACCAGATTTAGGACCGATAAAGCGGATCAAAGTGAAGGCTGCGATCCATTTCCGACAGGGTGGGAGGCCTGGACCGGAGAGGTGCCATCACAGGAGGAACTACCAAGGCCGGCTTCGCCGCCGGCTCGCATGAGACGGTAGAATGCGCACAAGGGAGGAAAACTATGCGCAAGATTATGACCAGCGTGATTGCTGGTATTGGGCTGGCGCTTGCCTGCGGGACATCCGTCCGCGCGCAGGATAAGGAACTCACCATCTTCTGGGCGGAATGGGACCCGGCGAACTACCTGCAGGAACTCGTCAACGACTACACGGCCGAAACCGGCGTGAAGGTCACCGTTCAGACAACGCCGTGGCCCGACTTCCAGACCAAGGCCTTCACCGAGTTCAACGCGCATGGCGACGCCTACGACATGGTCGTCGGCGACTCGCAATGGCTGGGCGCCGGTTCGACGCAAGGCCACTATGTCGACCTGACCGACTTCTTCAACCAGCACAAGCTTGGCGACGTGATGGCGCCCGCGACCATCAAGTATTACGCCGAGTATCCGGGCGGTTCCAGCAAATATTGGGCGATCCCGCTGGAAGGCGACGCGATCGGCTGGTCCTATCGCAAGGACTGGTTCGAGGATCCGAAGGAGAAGGAAGCCTTCAAGGCCAAATACGGCTACGACCTCGCGGTGCCGACGACCTATGCGCAGCTGCGCGATATCGCCGAGTTCTTCCACCGTCCGGACCAGAAGCGGTACGGCGTGGCCATCTACACCGACAATTCCTATGACGCGATGGCGATGGGCGTCGAAAGCGCCATCTTCAGCTATGGCGGCGATCTCGGCGACTACGCGACCTACAAGGTCGACGGCATCACCAACTCCAAGGAAGCCGCCGCCGGCCTCGACATGTACAAGCAACTCTACAAGTTCACGCCTCCGGGCTGGGGCAAGACCTTCTTCGTGGAAGACAACCAGGCGATCACCGGCGGCCTGGCCGCGATGAGCATGAACTTCTTCGCCTTCTTCCCGCCGCTGGTGAACAAGGCCACCAACCCCTACGCCGACGTCACCGGCTTCTTCGCCAATCCGGCCGGCCCGGACGGCAAGCGCTTCGCCGCGCTCGGCGGCCAGGGCATCTCGGTCGTCTCGTATTCGAAGAACAAGGACGAGGCGATGAAGTTCCTCGAGTGGTTCATCAAGGACGAGACCCAGAAGAAGTGGGCCGAGCTCGGCGGCTACACCTGCAGCCAGGCCGTGCTGAAGTCCGAAGCCTTCCAGAACGCGACGCCCTACAACAAGGCGTTCTACGACACGATGTTCATGGTCAAGGACTTCTGGGCAACGCCTGAATACGCCGAAGTGCTCGATCAACTGAACCAGAACATCTATCCGTTTGTGGTCGGCGGCAAGGGTACCGCCCAGGAGGCGCTCGACAAGACGGCCGCCGACTGGAAGGCCACCTTCACCAAATACAATCGTTACAAGTAAGCATCGCAGTCAGAATGCCGGAGGAGGTTTCCCCCTCCGGCATTCCTGTTTTCAGGAGACAAAGTTGGCTTCGGTAGCCCTTACCAATCTTGATCCAGCGTCCAGGGCCGCCGCTCGCGGCTGGTCCGATCTGACCATCCGCAACCTGTTCATCATCCCGACGCTGGTCTTTCTGATCGTCTTCAACATTTTCCCGCTGATCTATTCGCTCGGCTATTCCTTCACGAACTTCGCCGCGAACCGCAGCGAACCCTGGCAGTTCGTCGGCTTGCAGAACTATCGCGAGCTGCTGAGCGACGATCACATCTGGTCGAACTTCGTCATCACCGCCAAATACGTGATCGTTTCGGTGGCTGGGCAGATGATCGTCGGCTTCGGCCTTGCGCTTCTGCTCAACCGCAGCTTTCCGATGAAGGGCCTGATCACCACGCTGCTGCTGCTGCCGATGATGATGTCCGCGGCGGTCGTCGGCCTGTTCTGGCAATTGCTCTACAGCCCGTCCTGGGGACCGATCAACTATGTCTTCGGCCTTGGCGACTTCGCCTGGCTCTCCAATCCCGACAGCGCGCTCTACGCGGTCGCGATCACCGATATCTGGATGTGGTCGCCTTTCGTCATGCTGCTGTCGCTCGCCGGTCTCTCGGCCGTGCCGCAGCATCTCTACGAGGCGGCCGCGATCGACCGCGCCGGGTGGTGGTACACCTTCACTCGCATCACCTTGCCGCTGGTCTCGCCGATCCTTCTGATCGCGCTGATCTTCCGCACCATGGAAGCCTTCAAGACCTTCGACATTGCCTACACCATGACCACCCAGCCGACCGCCGAGCTGATCGCGATCCGGCTCTACAAGCAGGCCTTCCAGCAGTGGGATACGGGCAAGTCCTGCGCGCTGGCCTACATCGTGCTGATCATGGTGCTGGCCATCACCAACCTCTACGTGAAGTATCTCAACAAGGTGAAGGAGCGCTGACATGGCCGCCGTCCGCACTTCTTCCGAGGTCGCCTTCAACCGCATCGCCATCGCCGCGGTGCTGATCGCCACGCTGGTCTTCCTGGCGCCGATCTACTGGATCGCCTCCACGGCGTTCAAGCCGAAGGAACTCGCCGTCAGCGTGCCGCCCACCGTGCTGTTCGAGCCGGAGGTGACGCCGTTCGTGCGGCTCTTCACCAAGCGCGTGCAGATGCAGAAGCCCGTCGATCCGCAAGTCTACGATGCCGCGCCCTGGTGGGAAAAACGCATCTATGACGGCGGCGAGCGGGTTCTCAAGGTCGGCAAGGACGTGCAGCTTTCGCAATATCCCGACCGGTTCATGAACAGCCTGATCGTGGCTGTGATCAGCACGGTGCTGGCTGTGGGCATGGGAACCTTCACCGCCTATGGCTTCTCACGCTTCAAGATCGCGGGCGAGGCGGACCTGCTCTTCTTCATCCTGTCGACCCGCATGCTGCCGCCGGTGGTGGTCGCAATCCCAATGTTCCTGATGTACCGGATGGTCGGCCTCAACGATTCGCATATCGGCCTGATCATCCTCTACGTTGCCTTTAACCTGTCCTTCTCGGTCTGGCTGATGAAGGGCTTCATGGACGAGATCCCGAAGGAGTATGAGGAAGCAGCACTCGTCGACGGCTACACGCGCATGCAGGCCTTCTTCAAGATCGTGCTGCCCGAGGCGGCGACGGGCATCGCGGCGACTGCCGTGTTCTGCTTCATCACTGCCTGGAACGAATACGCCTTTGCGCTGATCATGACCAACCGGCGCGCCCAGACGGCGCCGCCCTTCATCCCCTCGCAGATCGGCTCCGGCCTGCCGGACTGGACGACGATCGCGGCTGGTACCTTCCTGTTCCTGTTGCCGGTCGCAATCTTCACCTTCCTGCTGCGCAACCATCTGCTTCGCGGCGTGACGTTCGGAGCAATCCGCAAATGAGTTTTCGCTCCACCAACGAGAAGTACCTGCTGCCGGCCTCGCAAATCCTCATGGTGCTGGGCATCGTAGCGCTCTGCCAACCATGGAGCCTCGGCCTGCATTCATACGGTGTGACGATCATCCTGATCGGGCTGATCGGCTTCAACATCACGTCCAAGATCGCACCGGAGCAGAGCGAGGAAACCGGCGCCGCGACGCATGAGGGAGCCCGCCAGTGACGCAGATCGAACTTCGCGGCATCGAGAAATTCTTTGGTGCCGTCCAGGTCATCCATAATCTGAACCTGGCCATCGCCGACAACGAGTTCATCGTGCTGCTCGGCCAGTCGGGCTGCGGCAAGACCACGACGCTGCGCGCCGTGGCAGGGCTGGAGACGATCGACCAGGGCGACATCCTGATCGACGGTAAGCCGGTGCAGCACCTCAAGGCGGCGGACCGCGACATCGCCATGGTGTTCCAGTCCTTCTCGCTCTACCCGCATATGACGGTGTTCGAGAACGTCGCCTTTCCGCTGCGTGCAATGCGCATGAGCAGCGGCGAAGTCGACAAGTCCGTGCGCGAGGTCGCCCGGGTCCTGCGCATCACCGATCTGCTCGACAAGAGGCCGTCGGCGCTCTCGGGCGGCGACATGCAGCGCGTGGCCATCGGTCGTGCGCTGGTGCGGCGCCCGAAGGCGATGCTGATGGACGAGCCGATCGGCGCGCTCGACGCCAAGCTGCGCGAGGAGATGCGCGCCGAGATCAAGCGCCTGCACGTCAAGCAAGGGTCGACCACGATCTATGTCACGCACGACCAGATCGAGGCGATGAGCCTCGCCGACCGCATCGTCATCATGCATGAAGGCTTCATCCAGCAGGTCGGAACGCCGGATGAGGTCTATTCGCATCCGGCAAACCTGTTCGTGGCGCAGTTCGTCGGCAGCCCGGTGATGAACATTGCCGAGGTCAATGTCGCGGATCAGGCGGGCACTGCTTCCGTAACCGTCGGCGATGCGCCGGCTGGCTTCGAGTTCCCGCGCCAGCTCCTGTCCAGACTCAACGGGCATGCAGCCAATGGCGGCCTGACGCTCGGCATCCGCCCGGAGGGCGTACTCGTGCGGCACGATGCGGCGCCCGGCTACATGCCAGTCGAGGCGAGCATCATCGAGCCGCTCGGGTCCTTCGACATTGTCGATCTCAGGCTCGGCTCCACGATGCTGCGCGCCCGCACCAAGGCGGGCTACGTCTCGGGCCCCGGTGAGAAAGTCCATGTCCGCATCGATCCCGAGCAGGCGCACTTTTTCGACACGGCAAGCGGCAAGTCGCTGGGAGTAAGGCTGTAATGGCCCATATCGAACTGAAGAACATCACCAAGAAATACGGCAGCCACACCGCGCTGACGGGTCTGAACCTCGACATAGCCGACGGCGAGTTCTTCGTGCTGCTTGGCGAGACCGGCGCCGGCAAGACGACGACGCTACGCCTGATCGCCGGACTGGATAAGCCGACCGAGGGCCAGGTTCTCATCGACGGCGTCGACGTCGCCGACTGGGGCGCGGCCGAGCGCGACGTCGCGCTGGTGCTGCAGCAATATTCGCTTTATCCGCGCTACACTGTGCGGCAGAACCTCGAATTTCCGCTGAAGCCGAAGATCCGCCGGCTGCCGGATGCCGAGATCAAGGACCGCGTCGCGCGCGCCGCCCGCACGCTCAGGATCGAACACCTGCTCGACCGCAAGACCGACCGGCTTTCCGGCGGCGAGATGCAGCGCGTCTCGATCGGCCGAGCGATCGTGCGCAAGCCGCGCGTGTTCCTGATGGACGAGCCGCTCTCGGCGCTCGACGCCAAGCTGCGCGAGGCGCTGCGCACGGAATTGAAGAACCTTCAGATGCAACTCGGCGCCACGTTCCTGTTCGTCACACACGACCAGATCGAGGCTATGTCGATGGGCGACAAGGTCGGCGTGCTCAACCATGGCCGCATCGTGCAGACGGGCACGCCGCATGAGATCTACAACAATCCGCGCGACACCTATGTCGCGAGCTTCGTCGGCTCGCCGCCGATGAACCTCATCGACGGCAGGCTGGTCAACGACCGCGCGGTGATGGCGCCGGTGAATTTCGAACTGCCGCTCACAATTGGCGCCAAGAGCTTTGGCGGGGGCAGGACGAGCGGCGCGGCCGACGGTCGCCCGCTCGTCTTCGGCATCCGTCCGGAGGACGTCTATCTGGAGAGCGGGGCTCCGGTCGAGGCACGCGTGCACGATGTCGAGAACCATGGCGTGGAAAAGATCCTGACGCTCAGGGTCGGCGACACGATGCTGCGGGCCACGGTGCCGGCCAGGACCGACGTGGCTATCGAAGAGCCGGTGCGCTTTGCCTGGAACCCCGACAAGGTGGTGATGTTCGATAAAGGCAGCGGTGTGAGCCTGCGGCACGCCGGATAGAAGTCTTAGCCTGCTGACTTGCTCGCGGCGCTGTGGCCTTCCTGATGGGGCCCAAGCCGGCCGCCGAGTAGGCCAGCCCGCTCGCCCTCGCGAGCATCGGCCCCGGCGGCTCTCACGAGCGCCGGGCCGTCAATCTTCAAGCCGAGCGGCCGTCGAACTCGAACACTTCGATGCCGGCGATGTCGACGCCGTCGAGGCAGTTGATGTTGATATAGGCGGACCGTTCGCTGCCTTGGCCGACGTCCTCGGCAAAGGGGTGCATGCCGCATGTGCGGCAGAAGCGGTGCGCGATTTGAGCCTTGCCGAAGGTGTAGCGGCCGAGGTCGTCGCCCCACGCGACCAGATTGAGCTTCTCATGCGGCACGGCCCACAAAAGCGCGCCCTTGCGCCGGCAGATCGAGCAGTTGCAGCGCACCGCGCCGCCGATCTCACCCTTGACCTCGAACGCCACCTTGCCGCAGTGGCAGCTGCCTTTGTACAGCATCAGCATCTTTCCATCGCTGGCAGGGTGCAAAGGCACACTTGCCGGGTTATCTCTTCGCCGGCCAAGACCAGGCCGCACGCTTAAAAGACGTTGCAATTTTGCAAGGCCCGACATCGAAAATGCAATCCATCCGCGACCGTCTTGAAATCATCCTGTCACGTCTTGCCAATCGGGCGGCCGACGAGAAGGTCTATACGAAGCTCTATGCCGAGGCCGCGCGGGCAGCCGCCGATGCGTCCGATGCCCGCCGCAAGGCCGGCGTCAGCCTTGGGCCGCTCGACGGGCGCATCGTTTCGATCAAGGATCTGTTCGACGTCGCCGGCGAACCGACAGCGGCCGGATCGCTGATCCGCGCCAGCGCCGAACCGGCGGCGCGGGACGCAGCGATCGTGCAAAGGCTGCGCCAGGCGGGCGCGGTCATCCTCGGCAAGACCAACATGACCGAGTTCGCCTTCACCGCGATCGGCGACAATCCGCATTATGGCACACCGGGCAACGCTGCCGATGTCGGCCTGATCCCGGGCGGCTCGTCATCTGGAGCCGGCGTTGCGATCGGCGAGGGCACAAGCGACATCTCGATCGGTTCGGACACCGGCGGCTCGGTGCGCATTCCGGCCTCGCTCAACGGCGTCGTCGGCTTCAAGCCGACGGCGCGGCGCGTGCCTTTGACGGGAGCCTTTCCGCTGTCGATGACGCTGGATTCGATCGGTCCGCTTGCCCGCAGCGTCGCCGATTGCGCGATCGCCGATGCGATCATGGCGGGACAAGAGCCCGCCGGTCCTCAGCCGGGCTCGCTCGCCGGCCTGCGCGTCGGCATTCCACGCGGCGTCTTGTTCGGCGAAACGCAGGCGCAGGTCGCCGAAGCTTTCGAGGCCTGCATCGACAGGATCGGACGAGCCGGCGCCCGCGCCGCCGATTTGTCCATCGACGATCTTATCGCCGAGATGCGCGCGGCAACCAGGCGCGGGACGATCGCGTCCATGGAAGGTGCGGAGGTGCATGCCGATTGGCTGGCGGGCGGCGCCTCTGTGCCGGTCGATCCGCATGTCACCGGGCCATTGGCGCGCGCGCTGGCTGTCCCTGCCTCGGCCTACATCCGGACGATCCGCCGGCGCGCCGAGCTTGTGGCGGCCATGGCGGAACGGCTGGAGACGGTCGATGTTCTGGCATTGCCGACCGTGCCGATGGTCGCGCCGTCCATCGCCGCCATGGCCGGCGACGAAGCTCTGCGCGACAAGACGGAAGGACTGCTCTTGCGCAACACGCAGGTCGCCAACCAGTTCGACCTTTGCGCGATCTCGCTGCTGATGCCCGGCACGAAGCTGCCGGCCGGATTGATGCTGGTGGGCAAGCACGGGCATGACAGTCATCTGCTGCGCGTTGCCGCCGCGGTCGAGGCTTTGCTTGGCCGGTGACTGCGCAGGCCATCAGGATGCAAGTCCGGAAAGGCTGGCCCGCATCTCAGGTCTACACCGTCGCGATGCTCGCCGCGGAACTATTCGCCGACCGGAAAACGCCGGCGATAGTGCTCGATAACTTCCGGATTGCGCAGATTGACGGGCAGCTTGCCGGCGAGCACCAGCAAGGCCTCGCCGGCGGCGCCGACACCCATGCGCATCATCGATTCCTCGGTGATGCCGGCCATATGCGGGGTGACGATGACGTTGTCGAAGCCGAAATAGGGATGGTTCGGCGGCAGCGGTTGGGTCGCAAAAACGTCGAGCGCAGCGCCGCCGATGCGGCCGGCACGCAGGGCTTCGATCAGCGCCTCATCATCCACCACCGGGCCGCGCGAGACATTGATCAGCAGCGTGTTGGGTTTCATGCGGGCAATGCGCTCTCGATTGATGAGGCCGCGCGTTTCCTGCGTCAGCGGGCAGCATAGCACGACGATGTCGCTCTGCTCGACCAGCGCATCGATCGACAGGAAGCCGACACGCTCGGGCGCGGGGCGCAGGCTGCGCGTGGTCGCCACGACATTAAGGTCGAAGCCGTGCGCGGCGATGTGGCCGACAGCCTGGCCGACCGCGCCGAGGCCGACGATGCCGATGGTCTTGCCGGCCAGCTCGCTGGTCGAGTTGGCGTGCTCGCGGCCGGCAAGCCAGCCCTTGGCGCGCAGGTCGCGGTCCATCACGCGGAAGCGCCGCAGCAGCGCAAGGGCGGTGAACATCACATGCTCGGCGACCGAGCGGGCGTTGACGGCGGGCACGTTCGCCACCAGCACGCCGGCGGCGGTCGCGGCCTCGACCGGGATCATGTCCAGTCCGGCGCCGTGGCGGATCGCGGCGCGCAGGCTCGAAGTACCCGCAAACAGCTCCGGCGGCAGCGGCGCGCGCACAATGACGATGTCGGCGTCGCGGGCCTCAGCGGTCAGCGTCTTGGGATCGAGCGCGGAAGCGATCGCAAGCCGCCCGGCGCCGGCCAGCATCGCCGTGGCGCGTGGGTGCAGCGGATGCGTCGACAGGATCTTGCGCATGGGGTTCCATTTCCGCATTTGTGCGATGCCAAGCTAAACGTCCGGCTGCAAAATGCTCAAGGGCATTTCGCCGTTTCACGGAAACGGAGAACTGCCCTGTTCCTGTGGGTTCACGCAGTTTCGGACGAAAGGCTACGGCAAAGGTGCCGAACCTGACCGTCCACACCTTCCTGGAATTGCTCAAGCCTTCTCGAGTGCCGCGCTTTTCGGCTCCATTCCGCGGCCTTCGATGATCCCCTTCCAGTAGCTCTCGGCGCCCTGCAAATGAGCATTCATCAGGGCCTGGGCGAGGTTGCCGTCGCGGCGCAGCAGCGCTTCGTAGATCTGGATATGCTCGGCATGCGAGCGCACCGAGCGTTCGGGATCGTTGAAATAGATCGGCAGGCGCTGCTCGCCCATCAGGTAATAGACGCTGCAGATATTGTGGAAGACGCTGTTCTTGGTCGCGCGCACGATCTCAAGGTGAAACTCGCGGTCTTCCTTGGCGAGGCCTTCGCCGGCGGCGATGCGCTCTTCGGAAGCCTTCAGGATTTCGCGCAGGCGCTCGAAGTTCTCCTCGGTGGCGCGCGAGCAGGCAAGCTCGGCCGCCTTGATCTCGTGGATCTTGCGCAGCTCGACGGTTTCGTAGATCTGCACCGGATCGAGCGGCAGGCCGGCGCGGGCGAACAGCGCCAGCGCTTCCACGCTCGCCTGCTTGGTGTCGATATAGATGCCGGATTTGGCGCGCCGCTCGACGATACGCATGGCCTCGAGGATGGCGAGCGCCTCGCGGATCTGGCCGCGGCTGACGCCGAAATGTTCCGCCAGCTCTCGCTCGGAGGGCGTGCGGCCGGACTCCTTGTCCGAGTTGGAAAAGAGATAGGCGGCGAGTTCCGCGAGAAGGTTCTTTTCTTTCATCGTCAAATACGTTGCGCGTGCGCCTCCAGGAATCGCTCGGAGATGGTGAATCCCAATCCAGGCTTTTCAGGGATCGCTATCATACCGTCCTTCGCCTCGACAGTCTCCTCGACGAGGTCGTGGATCATCGGGTTGGCGCCGAGCGAATATTCAATGGTGAAGCTGGCGGGTGAGGCGGCACACACATGCAGCCCGGCAAAGAAGCAGGGCGCGCCGGCCCATAGATGCGGCGCGAAGCGCAGGTTGAAGGCGCTGGCGATGGTGCCGATCTTCATCGCCTCGCTAATGCCGCCGCAGAAGGCGGGATCCGGCTGGAAGATGTCGGCCGACTTCAGCACAGCCAGATCGCGGAAGGCATAGCGCGTCGCCTCGCTTTCGCCGGTGGCGATCGGCGTCGATCCCGAGGCGCGCACGTCGGCCATGCCCGGCTTATCGTCGGCGGTCACCGGTTCCTCGAACCAGGCAAGGTCGAGATCGGCGGTGAGGTTGATGAAGCGCTTGGCCTCGGCGACGGTATAGGTGCCGTGCGCGTCGACCATCAGATCGACATCCGGCCCGATCGCCTGCCTTGCGGCGCGCACGCGCGCGGCCGAGACATGTGGGGCGCCGTCCATGGCGCCGATGCGCATCTTCAGCGCCTTGAAGCCGCCCTTGGCGATGTAGGATGTCAACTGCTCGCCGATGGTGTCGGCTGAGGCCCAGCCGCCCGAGGCATAGGCCTGCATGCGCTCGACCTTGCGGCCGCCGAGCAGCCGCCAAACCGGCTGCCCCAGCGACTTGCCGAGGATGTCCCAGAGCGCGATGTCGACGGCGCTGATCGCCGCCACACTCATGCCGCGCCGCGCCAGCTGCGGCATGGCATGGCCGGCATGCGCCGCCGTCTCATGCCGCACGCCGTTGTAGAGCATTTCCCAGATGATGCCGATGTCGGCCGGATCGCAACCGATCAGCTGCGGGCCGATCTCGTGATTGAGCATATGGACGAGCGCGCCATAGCTGCCGGCGCTGCCGGCGGCGTTCTTGCCCTCGCCCCAGCCGACAAGGCCGTCAGCGGTCTCGATGCGCAGAATGGCGGCGTCGAACGTCGTCACCTGACCGAAGTCGCTGCGATGCTGCTTCGCGACTTCGATCGGGATACGAACCCACCAGGCCTGGACGCTTTTGATGCGCATGTTTTCCCTTCGGCCCCTCCGCCCGCCGGGTGGAAGGGACAGTTTCGATCGGAGGCCTACTTGATCAGCGGCAGCAGCGTTTCGGCAGTGATGCGCATCTGGTCGGTGTAGAATTTTTCCGTGAGCACGCTGGAGCCGTGGTCTTGGATGAATTTGAGCTGCTCGGGCGAGATGTCGACCGGATTGCGCTCGACCATCTCCGGATAGGGCGCCGCAGGCGTGCGGTCGACGGGCGCGACGAACTCGTTGGTCAGCGCGCCGTCATAGCCGACTTCCTTCAACGTGCGCACGATCTTCGGCCAGTCGATCTGGCCAAGGCCGGCTGCGAAGCGGTTGTTGTCAGCGACATGGAAATCGAACAGGCGCTTTCCGACCTGACGGATCGCGTCATAGACGTTAAATTCCTCCATGTGGATATGGTAGGCGTCGAGGCAGACGCCGCATTCGGGGCTCACCGCATCGGCGAGCGCCAGCGCCTGGGCGCCGCGGTTGAAGAGGTAGGTCTCGAAGCGGTTGAGCGGCTCGACGGCGATCCTGACGCCGACCTTCTTGGCATGGCTGAAACATTCGCGCGTGGCATCGACCACCCAGCCCCATTCCTCCGCCTCGGTGCCGTCCGGCACGACCTTGCCGACGGTCGCGGGCACCAGCGTGATGATCTCGCCATCGAGCTCGCTGACCATGGTGAGCACGTCCTTGACGTATTGGACGGACCGCTCGCGCTGGCCCTGGTCCCTGGCGGCGAGGTTGCGCTCGCCGAGCATCAGAGTCACCGAGCCCCAGCAGCGGATGCCGTGCTCCTTCAGGAGCGCGCGCGTCTCCTGGGTCTTGTACTGCTCGGGCTCGCCGGAAATCTCGATCGATTCGTAGCCGAATTTCTTGATGCGCTTGAGCGTCACCTCCAGCGGTTCCGCCCGCATCCAATTGTGAGTCGAAAGATGCATGGTCTATCCTTCCCAGAATTCGCCTGTCACATTCTACTCCGCGACGCCTCCAGTAGAGGCGGGCGTATGATTCCTCCCCAAGGCGTTGCCAGCATTTTCCTCGAAACTGGTTCGACCAATTGGGCCCTCCATGACCTCTACAGCAAATTTTCATGCACGGCAACAAGTGGGCGGCTGAAGCTCTATCAGCCGAGCAATAGTCTGATTTTACGTGGTAATTCCACTTATCTGTTTGCAAGCTCGGCTCGCCTCCGCGGTTTTCGGCCGCTTGACCGAATTCCGGGATTTGGTAATACCAGAATGGCGCGATGCTTAGACGCCGACAGGGTTGACCAAACAGGCTGGCCCTCATTTCAATAGGCGCTATGCTTGGTCGCGAAAACAAACGAGGGAGGATGCCGATGCCGACGACGATGAAGGGCCCCGGCCTGTTTCTGGCGCAGTTCGCGGGCGACGCCGCGCCATTCAATTCGCTGGGTTCCATCACCAAATGGGCAGCGGGGCTGGGCTACAAGGGCGTGCAGATCCCGACCTGGGACGCGCGCCTGTTCGACCTCGAGAAGGCGGCGTCGTCGAAGGCCTATTGCGACGAGGTGAAAGGCGTCTGCGCGGATGCAGGCGTCGAGATCACCGAATTGTCGACGCATCTGCAGGGGCAACTGGTCGCGGTGCATCCCGCCTATGACGCGCAGATGGATGGCTTTGCGCCGCCATCGGTGCACAACAATCCCACGGCACGGCAAAAATGGGCTGTCGAGCAGATGAAGTTCGGCGCCAAGGCATCGCGCAATCTCGGGCTGAACGCCTCGGTGTCGTTCACCGGCTCGCTGGCTTTCCCTTACCTTTATCCGTTCCCGCAGCGCCCGGCCGGCCTCATCGAGGAAGCCTTCGGCGAACTCGGCAAGCGCTGGAAGCCGATCCTCGACGTCTATGAAGACAATGGCGTCGATGTCGGCTATGAGATCCATCCTTCCGAGGACGTGTTCGACGGCGCCACCTTCGAGATGTTCCTCGACGCGGTCGGCGGCCACAAGCGCTGCAACATCAACTACGACCCGTCGCACTTCCTGTTGCAGCAGCTCGACTATCTCGAGTTCATCGACATCTACCACGAGCGGATCAAGGCCTTCCACGTCAAGGACGCCGAGTTCAACCCGACCGGGCGGCAAGGCGTCTATTCCGGCTACCAGGGCTGGGTGAACCGTGCGGGGCGCTTCCGCTCGCTGGGCGACGGGCAGGTGGATTTCAGCGGCATCTTCTCCAAGCTCACCCAGTACAATTACGATTCCTGGGCGGTGCTGGAATGGGAATGCTGCCTGAAACATCCCGAGGACGGCGCCGCAGAAGGCGCGCCTTTCATCCAGCACCACATCATCCGGGTGACCGAGAAGGCCTTCGACGATTTCGCCGCCGGCACGACCGATAAAAAGCTGCTGCGGGCGATGATGGGGATTTGACTGCAGCTCCCTTGAGGAGGTTCGGCCGCAGGTCCGGGTGGGGTTGAATCCCAAGTCGTGGCGGACTCTTATACCCCCACCCCGACGCTGCGCGTCGACCCTCCCTACAAGGGGGAGGGTGAGGAACTAAAGAGAGAGGACAAGAATGGTCGGCGCATCGAAGTCGGAAGCGGGAGGCGGCCCGATCCGCTATGGCATGGTCGGCGGCGGGCAGGGCGCCTTCATCGGCGCGGTGCATCGCATCGCGGCGCGCATGGACAATGATTTCGTGCTGGTGGCCGGCGCGCTGTCATCGGATCCGGCGCGGGCCAAGGCGTCGGCCGCCGAACTCGGGCTCGATCCGGAGCGCAGCTACAGCTCCTATGCCGAGATGGCCAAGGCCGAAGCCAAGCGTCCAGACGGCATCGAGGCGGTGGCGATCGTGACGCCGAACAACGTGCATGTGCCGGCGGCGAAAGCCTTCCTAGAGGCGGGCATCCATGTCATCTGCGACAAGCCGCTGGCGACGTCGCTGGCCGAGGCGAAGAAGCTTGCCGTCCTGGTCGAAAAGACCGGCAAGGTGTTCGTGCTGACCCACAATTACACCGCCTATCCGATGATCCGGCAGGCACGCGAGATGGTGGCCAAGGGCATGCTCGGCGATATCCGCATCGTGCAGTCGGAATATCCGCAGGACTGGCTGACCGAGGACCTTGCCGCCACCGGCCAGAAGCAGGCCTCCTGGCGCTCCGACCCCAAGCAGGCCGGCGCCGGCGGCGCGCTCGGCGACATCGGCACGCATGCCTATAACCTGGCTCGCTTCGTCTCGGGACTTGAGCTCGATACGCTCTCAGCCGATCTCGACGCCTTCGTGCCGGGGCGCCAGCTCGACGACAATGTCAACGTGATGCTGCGCTTCAAGCCGGTCGGCAACAAGCATCCGGCCAAGGGCATGATCTGGGCCAGCCAGGTGGCGCCCGGCCACGAGAACGGGCTGAAGCTGCGCATCTACGGCACCAAGGGCGGGCTGGAATGGGTGCAGGCAGACCCGAACTATCTCTGGTACACGCCGTTCGGCCAGCCGAAGCAGCTTTTGACGCGTGCCGGCGCGGGCGCGATGCCAGTGGCCGCGCGCGTCAGCCGCGTGCCGTCGGGCCATCCGGAGGGCTATCTCGAAGGTTTTGCCAACATCTACCAGGAAGCGGCCCGCGCCATCCGAGCGGCGCGCCGGAAAGGCGGCAAGCCGGCTAAGGATGTGGTCTTCCCGACTGTCGCCGACGGCGTCGAAGGCATGGCCTTCATCGAGGCCTGCGTGAAGTCGTCGAAGAAAAACGGGGCCTGGACGAAGCTGTAGGGACGGCTGCGTCGTCCAAGCGAGTCCCCCTCACCGGGATTGCCAGCCGAATTGCGAAGGCAATTCGGGGCAATCCGACCTCTCCCCCAGGGGAGAGGAGACAAGCAACGCCGGCGCCGACCTCTTCTCCCCTCGGGGAGAAGGTGGCCGCGGAGCGGCCGGATGAGGGGGAGTGCGGCCGCCAACGCAAATGGCTGGCCGCAAGTTGGGGAGGGGGATGTCGATGAAAATCGGCATGTGCATGTTTTTGTGGACCACCAGCGTCTCGAAGAAGCACGAGGCGCTGCTGAAGGACATCAAGGCGACCGGTTTCGACGGCGTCGAGATACCGGTCTTCGCGGGCGCGCCCGACGACTACAAGAAGTTGGGCGAGATGCTCGACCGCATCGGGCTGGAGCGTACCGCGGTCTCGGCCATGGGCGATCCGGCGATGAACCTGATCTCGCCGGATGCGGCGACCCGCAAGGCCGGCATCGACTATATGAAATGGGCGATCGACTGCAGCGCGGCCCTGGGCGCGGATACCCTCAGCGGGCCGTTGCATTCGACGCTCGGCGCCTTTTCCGGCAGCGGCCCGACGGCGGCCGAAAAGAAGCGCTCGGTCGCCTCGCAGCGCGCGATCGGCGACCATGCCGGCAAGAGAGGCGTGACCATCGGGCTCGAAGCGCTCAACCGCTTCGAATGCTATCTCGTCAACACCATGGCCGACCTGTGCGAACACATCGACGCGATCGACCGGCCGCACATCAAGGCGATGTACGACACGTTCCATGCCAATATCGAGGAGGCCGATCCGATCGGCGCCTATACAAAGCATCGCCGGAACGTTGTCCATATCCACATTTCGGAGAATGATCGTGGCGTGCCGGGGCGCGGCAACATCCCGTGGAAGGAGACGTTCTCCGCCATCCGAAAAAGCGGCTACGACGACTGGCTGACGATCGAATCGTTCGGGCGTTCGCTGAAGGACTTGGCGGCGGCGACCAAGGTTTGGCGCGATTTCGCGGAGAGCCCGGAGGCGGTTTATCGCGAGGGGTATCGGCATATCAAGGAGGGGTGGAGGAAGGCGGCTTAGGGGCCCTGCGCCTGATCCATTTTCTATTTGCCGTGGCAACGGTTGCCAGGTGGTTCCCCCACTCCGTCTCGGCTTCGCCGAGACACCTCTCCCCCCCTCCGGAGGGAGAGGAAAGGGAGCCTGGTGGCGCCGGGAGAGGAAAAAAGCCTCGGCCTTCGACGACAGGCGCGGATCGGACAGCTTGGCGCCTTTCCTCAACCCCGTCGATCGGGGAGAGGTGTCGAGCGAAGCTCGACGGAGTGGGGGTCGACCTTTGGCGCAGGCGAGACGATGCTTGCGCTTCTGCGCCACAAGGTTACCCCTGCGCAGCCTGCAGCCGATTGTAATCGTGCAGCGTGCGGCTCAGCCTTCGGCGCAGGAAGTTCGAGATGTTGTCGAAGATAAAGACGACGAGCAGCGTCAGCAGAACCATGTAGAAGACGTTGGCCCAGTTCGAATTGGTGCGCATCGCTTCCCATAGTTTCAGGCCGATGCCGCCGGCGCCGACGGCGCCGATGATGGTGGCGCCTCGGGTGTTCGATTCCCACTGGTAGAGCGTCTGGCTGATGAAGACCGGCACCACTTCCGGCAGCACGCCGTAGCGCTGCACCAGCAAGCCGTTGGCGCCGGTTGAAAGCACCCCCTCGCGCGGCTTGTCGTCGATGTTCTCCAGCGCCTCGGAATAGGTTTTGCCCAATGTGCCGATCTCGGTGAAGAAGATCGCGGCGCTGCCGGCCAGCGGTCCGGGGCCAAAGGCGCGGGTGAAGAACAGCGCCCAGATCAGCATGTCGACCGAGCGCATGAAATCGAAGAAGCGCTTCAGCACCTGGCTGAGCAGCCCGCTCGGCGTGATGTTGCGGGCGGCGAAGAAGGCGAGCGGGAAGGCGACGATGCCGCCAAGCAGCGTGCCGAGGAACGCCATGACGATGGTCTGCAACAGCTTCGTCCAGACATCGCCATGCTGCCACTGCGCGTTGTTCCAGATGTTGTCGGCGGCCAAAGCGAGGTTCGAGGTGCCTGGGTTGAGCTCTGGCCCGGAGGCGATGAGCGAGATGACCTCGCCGGCCGATTTGCCGAAGAAGGGCGAGCGGGTGTCGAAGACGAAATTTGCCCAGCCGAGGAAGCGCTTGCGCACCTTGACGCGATCGACGGTGACGCGCACCTCGCCGACAAAGCCCATCTTGGCGACGATCTCATCGTCGTGGACGGTCACCCAGTCGGGCACCGGACCTGTCACCACCGGCTTGCCGCCGGTGAGCGATACCGGCACCGTCTGGCCGTTGGCGACGATCGTTGCCCTGATCTTGTCGAAGGTGACGGACTTGTCCCGGCCGTCGATCAGGACGGTGAAGGTGCCGTCCGGATTCTTGATCACCCAGTCCGGATCAGGATGCTCGCCGAGCGCCGAGAAGCGCGGATATTTCGGCGTGATCTCGGGCTGGTCGAGCCGGAATTCCGGCTGCAGGTCGTAGCTGATCCATTGCGACAGGAAGAGCGGCAGGCGCTCCCAATGCGATTCGCGCAGCACCTGCGGCAGGCTGAAGAACCACAAGGCATAGGCGAGATAGAGCACGGTGCCGGCGATCAGCAGCAGCGGCCAGAAATGCTTATAGGCCGGCCGCTGGAATATCTGCGGATGGCGGTCTTCTATGGTCCTGATTTCTTCGGCAGTCATGGCGGCCATTTCAAGCGCTCATCAGGAAGGCCTGCTCGCCGACGAGCTTGCGGCGCAGCCAGGCGGAGAACTGGTCGACGAGGAAGATGGTGACGAAGAGCAAGAGCACCAGCGCCAGCGTCTTGGCGCCGAAGCCGCGTGAAATGGAAAGTTTCAATTCCTCGCCGATGCCGCCGCCGCCGACCGCGCCCATGATGGTCGAGATGCGCACGTTGATCTCGATCCTGAGCAGCGTGTAGGACATGAAATTGGGCAACACCTGCGGCAGGTCGGCGAAGCGCACGCGTTCGAACCAGTTGGCGCCGACAGCACGCAGGCCCTCTTCCGGGCGCATGTCGATGTTCTCGTTGATCTCGTAGAACAGCTTGCCCAGCGCGCCGATCGAATGCAGGCCGATAGCGATGATGGCGGCGACCGGGCCGATCGAGACGATGGCTGCGAACAGGCCGGCAATGACGATTTCGGGGAAGGCGCGCAGCAATTCCATGAAGCGCTTGACGATGAGCCGCAGGACCGGGCTCGGCGTCAGGTTGCGCGCGGCGATGAAGGAGAAGGGAACGGCGAAGACGAAGCCGATGAAGGTCGAGACCAGCGCCACGTTCACCGTGGTCAGCATCAGCTCGAAATATTCAGGGATGTAGAAGCCGCCCCAGATGTAGACGCGGCCAAGCGGGAAATTGAATTCCTGCGTGCCCTTGTCGTTGGGCGAGGCGATGTCGAACAGGGCGCGCCAAACATCGTTCCAGTCCTTCGGGACCAGCCAGCTCAGGAAATCGAGGATGTGCGGCAGCCGGTCGAAGAAATGGCCGGCATTGGCCTCGTCGGCGAACCACATGGTCGCGCACATGGCGACAAGCAGCAGGCCGACGCCAAGCGCGGTGTAGAAACGGCGCAGCGATGTCTGGCGCCGCCAGGCATCGGCCTGCTGGCGGGTGGCGTCGGAATGGAGTGTCGCTGATGTCATGATCGGGACATGCAAAAAGGGCGGCGTTTCGAACGCCGCCCTTTTTCCTGATGCCTTTAACCGCCGATGGCGGCTTTGCGGGCTTCGACGATGACGCTGTAGAAGTCAGGCTTCACCGGGACGTAGCCGGTGAAATCACCACCCTCGACGCCTTCGAAGCAGGCCTTGTCCTTGGCCGGCAGCGCGGTGAAGAAAGCGGTGAGCTTGGCGGTCATCTCGTCGCCGAGCGCGGTGCGGACAACCAGCGGGCCGTTCGGGATCAGGCCCGAGCGCCACACTTCGACGAAGTCGTTCGGGTCGACGGCGCCCTTGGCGACTTCCTTGTGGAAGGTGCCGGAGGTGTAGCCGTTCTTGAAATCGCCGATGCCGGAGGAATCGTCCACCGCCACGTCGACCTTGCCGTCGCGCACGGCCAGCACGTTGTTCTCATGGCCGCCGTTGAACTGGGTCGAGGCGAAGTAGATTTCGTTGGAAGCGCCGGTGTCCTTCGGAATCTGGGTCAGCGGGATCAGATAGCCGGAGGTCGAATCCGGATCGGCATAGCCGAGCTTCTTGCCCTTGGCCGACTTGATGTCGGTGATGCCGGAAGACTTCAGCGCCAGGCCGATCGAGTAGTAGCCGGTCGAGCCGTCGGTCTGCTTGGTGGTGAGGATCGGCGTGACCGCCTTCGGGTCCTTGAGATAGACGCTGGCGTAACCGGAAGCGCCGAGCTCGGCGAAGTCGAGCGTGCCGCCGAGCAGGCCCTGGATAACGCCGTCATAGTCGGCGGCCGGGAACAGCGACACCTTTTCGAAGCCGAATTCCGACTTCAGGTGATCGGCGAGGCACTGGTAGTTGCGCAGGCGGTCGGTCTCGTTCTCACCGCCGAGGATGCCGACGCGGAATTCCTTGATATCAGCGGCATGCGCGGCGCTGGCCGCCATGGCGAGCAGCGAAACCGCCCCAAAAACCATCTTCCTGAACATTTTGTCTCTCTCCTGTTGCTCCGGCTGCGCGCCGGCGGCGTTCTGATTTTTCAAGTCTTGCCTTTGACGCTGGCGGGCGATCCGGGTTGCTCTGCTGAAGTCCACGATTTGCCCGCACCCGCTGGGGCCGGGACGGTGGATTCAGTAGCCAGGAAAGGCTGGTTCGAGCGGTCCGGCGGATGCGGTGATCTTCGGCTTGATGGTCACGGCGGTCGACGTGATGGCTTCCGAGATCTCGGCGCCGCTGGCATCGGCGCCGTAGACGGTGCGCACGGCATCGCGGTCGAGATCTTCCGGAGCGCCGTCGAAGACGACCTTGCCGGCGGCCATGCCGATAATACGGTTGCAATAGACGCGCGCGGTGTCCAGCGTGTGCAGGTTCGTCACGACGGTGATGCCTTCGCGCAGATTGATGTCGCGCAGCGAGTCCATCACCACCTTGGCGTTGAGGGGGTCGAGCGAGGCGATCGGCTCATCTGCCAGGATCACCTTCGGCTGCTGCATCATGGCGCGGGCGATCGCCACACGCTGCTGCTGGCCACCGGACAACGTGCCGGCCGGCTGCAGCGCGGTGCGGGCGATGTCGAGCCGCTCGAGCGCGGCCACAGCCTCGGCGCATTCGGTGCGTGTGAACATGCCGAGCAGATTGGAAACCGTCGAGCGATGATTGAGGCGGCCGAGCAGCACGTTGGTCAGCACGTCGAGGCGCGGCACGAGGTTGAACTGCTGAAAGATCATGGCGCAGTCGCGCTGCCAGCGCCGCAGCGGCGATCCCTGCAGGCTGGAAACCTCGGCGCCTTCAAAAAAAATCGCTCCTTGGCTCGGATCGATGAGACGATTGATCATGCGCAAAAGCGTCGACTTGCCGGCGCCGGAACGGCCGATGATGCCGACCATCTGGCCGCGCGGGATCGAGATGTTGATATCGCTGACGGCGGTGTTCTTGCCAAATCGTCGGGTTACGCCGCGGATCTCAAGCGTGGCCGATGATGCTGACATACCAAAACTCCAGTCCGTCGCGCTTTTGCAGGTCTGTTAACCTTCGCTAGCGCAGGCCGATGAAGCTGGGGTGTCGGATTGATGTCAGTTTTGTTACGTCCCACAGGCTTGGAGATTCAACCAAGCACCAGCAATTCCTCGAAATGCTTCATGTCCTTGAAGCTGCAGAAGGCCGGAGGCTTGAGCTCGATCACAGGAGCCTCGCGTTCGAGGAACGACAGGCAGTCATCGAACAGATCCTGCCAGGCTGCGGCTCGCTCGTCGGCTAGACGGCGGATCTGATAGGCGAAGGTGATGTGGAAGACATAAGCGTCGTGGTCCGGATGGCGGTAGCCGAACGGCACCGACAGCGCGTTGCGCCACAGGCGCAGGATGCGCTCGTCCTCAGTGGAAGCACCGGCAACCGTAAGGCCGTTTGGCGTAACGCCGACAGTCTTGATACGAAACGGAGGGCAGGCCTCAAAGCCCTCCAGGCGCTGCAGATAGAGGCGGGTCATGTCGTCGATGCTGGTGTCGAGCGGCACGTCCTCGGGCCAATAGGGGAGGCGACGTCGGTATTCGATGATGCCCTGGAACAGTGTCATGTGCAGGCTTGGGACCGGCGTGAAGGCGAGGCGGTCCGCGTCCGGCATGGCGCGGATGCGCTCGCGCACCTCGATGATCGCAGCTTGCGAAGGCGAGCCGCCGACGAGGTGACTGATGACCGTGTTGCCGGGCTCGGGGAGGAAGTTGCCCGAGGTATCGTAACGGGTGCCGAGATGCACCGGCGCCGTCGGGTTGATGCCTTCGAAAAATCCGGCGAGCGAGGGTCTGACTGTGGCGAGCATCGCGATCTCCTTGGGGAGATGGCGTCCTGTCCGAGTCATGTGTCAACGGTGTGAATGATGAATGGTGAATGGTGAATGGTGAATGGTGAGAAGGGCTTCGTTGCATTCACTATTGACCATTCACCATTCACCGCGCCTAGCCGCCATGCTTCTCCAGGAACGCCTCCGCCGACAGCTCGCGGAAATCGTCGAGCGCAGCGCGCAGCCTTGCATGATCCCAATCCCACCAAGCTAAAGCCTGGTAGCGCTCGGCGGTGCGGCGGTCGAAGCGCTCGCGAATCGGCTTCGCCGGCACGCCGCCGACGATTGTGTAGGGCGCGACATCCTTCGACACCACGGCGCCCGCGCCGACCGCCGCGCCATCGCCGACGGTGACGCCGGGCAGGATGGTCGAGCCATGGCCGAGCCAGGTGTCGTGGCCGACGGTGACGCGTTTGGCGCGGCGCTCGGCGAAGAACGCGCTTTCATGCTCGGCGTCGTCCCAATAGTCCGATGCGCGGTAGGTGAAGTGGTGCAGCGTCGGCCGCCATGTCGGGTGATTGGTGGCGTTGATGCGCACGCTTGCCGCGATGTTGGAGAACTTGCCGATGGTCGCGCACCACACGGCGCAGTCCTGCATCATGTAGGAATAGTCGCCGAGCTCGCATTCGGCGACGCGGCTGCGCTCGGCGATCTCGGTCCAGCGGCCGAGCGTCGAGTTCTCGACCTGCGCCGTCGGATGGATCAGCGGCGCCTCCGAAAGCTTCTTCATGCGGCGATCTTTCCGGCGGCGAAGGCGGTTACGTCGATGACGCGGTCGGCGACAGCCTCACGCACGTCGAGGTCGTGAAAGATGCAGAGCAGGGCAACGCCCGCCGCCTTCTTGGCGGCGATGAGCTCGACCACGACATCGCGGTTCTTCGCGTCGAGCGAGGCCGTCGGCTCGTCGAGCAGCAGGATCGGATGCTCGGTGATGAAGCCGCGCGCGATGTTGACGCGCTGCTGCTCGCCGCCGGAGAAGGTCGCGGGCGGCAAGGCCCAGAGCCGTTCCGGCAGGTTGAGCTGCGCCAACAGGACACGCGCTCTCGCCCGCGCGCTTTCCCTGTCCTCGCCGCGCTCGACCAGCGGCTCGGCGACGACGTCGAGCGCGGAGACACGCGGGACGGTGCGCAGGAACTGGCTGACATAGCCGATGGTATGGCGGCGCACGGAAAGCACGGTGCGCGGGCTGGCCGAGGCGAGGTCGATCAGCCCGCCGCCATGCTGGACGATGATCTGACCTTCATCGACGGCGTAGTTGCCGTAAAGCATCTTCAGGATCGAGCTTTTTCCGGCGCCGGACGGGCCGCCGAGCACGGCGCATTCGCCGGCGCGGATCGAGAAGGAGACACCCGCCACCACCGGCAGCGTGACGCCGTCGCGCAGATGCATGGTGAAGCTTTTGGCGACATCGGAGACAACGAGAGGAGTGGCCATCATCACACCTGCAGGATGGAAGAAACGAGAAGCTGGGTATAAGGCGCGCGCGGATCGTCGAGCACGCGGTCGGTGAGGCCGCTTTCGACGACGCGCCCGTCCTTCATCACCATCATGCGTTGCGACAGCAATCGCGCCACGGCGAGGTCGTGGGTGACGACGATCGCCGCCAGCCCGAGATCGGTGACCAGCCCGCGCAATAGATCGAGCAGGCGCGCCTGCACCGAGACGTCGAGACCGCCGGTCGGCTCGTCCATGAACACAAGGCGCGGCCCGGTGACCAGGTTGCGGGCGATCTGCAGGCGCTGGCGCATGCCGCCGGAAAAGGCGCGCGGCTCGTCGTCGATGCGGTCCTCGTCGATCTCGACGCGCGACAGCCAGTCGACGGCGGTGGCGCGGATCCTGCCGTAGTGGCGGTCGCCAACCGCCATCAGCCGCTCGCCGACATTGGCACCGGCCGACACCGTCATGCGCAGGCCGTCCGCCGGGTTCTGGTGGACGAAGCCCCAGTCGGTGCGCATCAGGAAGCGGCGCTCGGCCTCGCTCATGCGGTAGAGCTCGCGCCATTGGCCGTCGCGCATGCGGTAGCTGGCCGTGCCGGAAGAGGGCAGCAGGCGGGTCGACAGGCAGTTGAGCAGCGTCGTCTTGCCGGAGCCGGACTCGCCAACCACCGCCAGCACCTCGCCTGGCCACAGATCGAAGGTGACGTTCTCGCAGCCGACGCGCGAGCCGTAAAATTTGGACAGCGCTGAAACGCGCAGCAGCGGTTCGTCGGTCATTCGGCCGGCTCCGTTTTTTCAGAGGCTAGGTGGGTCTCGGGAGCAAGGTGGCCGTGATGGCCGTCGGCGCGGCGCTTCTCGCAATGGTCGGTATCGGAGCAGACGAACATGTGGCCGCCATGGTCGTCGAGGATGACCTCGTCGAGATAGACATTCCCGGCGCCGCAGAGCGCGCAGGGCTGGTCGAAGGTCTGCACCTCGAAGGGATGGTCCTCGAAGTCGAGGCTGACGACGTCGGTGAAGGGCGGCACCGCATAAATGCGCTTCTCGCGGCCGGCGCCGAACAATTGCAAGGCCGGCGAGCGGTGCATCTTCGGATTGTCGAATTTCGGCGTCGGCGAAGGATCCATCACGTAGCGGCCCTCGACCTTGACCGGATAGGCGTAGGTGGTGGCGATGCGGCCGTGCCTGGCGATGTCCTCATAGAGCTTCACATGCATAAGACCGTATTCCTCCAGCGCATGCATCTTGCGCGTCTCGGTCTCGCGCGGCTCGAGGAAGCGCAGCGGCTCGGGGATCGGCACCTGGAAGACCAGCACCTGGCCCGCGGTCAGCGGATGCTCGGGGATGCGGTGGCGGGTCTGGATGATGGTGGCGGTTGCCGTGTCGGTGGTGACGGCGACATTGGCGACCTTCTTGAAGAAGGTGCGGATCGAGACGGCGTTGGTGGTGTCGTCAGCGCCTTGGTCGATGACCTTCAGCACGTCGTCGGGGCCAATGATCGAGGCGGTGACCTGGACGCCCCCGGTGCCCCAGCCATAAGGCATCGGCATCTCGCGCGAGGCGAAAGGCACCTGGTAGCCGGGGATGGCGATCCCCTTGAGGATGGCGCGGCGGATCATCCGCTTGGTCTGCTCATCGAGATAGGCGAAGTTATAGGTGGCGATGTCGGTCATGGCGATCACGTCCGCTCTCTGCTATGAAATTGGCGCCCAAGACGCGGAAGGACGCCCGAATGGACTCTACCGGTTGGTTGCATCTTGGCGTGCTGCTGCTGGTGTTCGCCGGCTTCGCGACCTTTGCGCTGCGGAAAATGGTTCTCCCCGCGCCAAGGGAACCTCCGTCCGGCGAGTCCTTCGGTGGCGGCGACTATACTGGCGGCTTCGACGGCGGCGGGCATTCCGGTAGCGGACACTGAAGTCATTCCGCCGCCTCGCGCTTCTCCTCGGCGGCCTTGTCCTCGTTTTCCCGCGCTTCGTATTCGGCGCGCATGCGGCGAACCAGGCCGAGCTCGGCCTGGAAGTCGACATAATGCGGCAGCTTCAGATGCTCGACGAAACCGGTGGCCTGGACATTGTCGGAATGCGAGATGACGAATTCCTCGTCCTGCGCGGCGGCGACGACATCCTCGCCAAGCTCCGTGGCGCGCAGCGCCCGGTCGCACAGTGCCATCGCCATCGCCTTGCGCTCGCTCTGGCCGAAGACCAGGCCGTAGCCGCGCGTGAACTGCGGCGGCGCCTTGGCCGAGCCCTTGAACTGGTTGACCATCTGGCATTCGGTGACGCGGATGGAGCCGAGCGGCACGGCGAAGGGCAGCTCCGGCACGTCGAGCTCCAGCTCGACCTCGCCGATGCGTATCTCGCCGACAAAGGGATGGTTGCGGGCGTAGCCCCGCTGCGTCGAATAGCCGAGCGCCAGCAGAAAACCTTCGTCGCCGCGCGACAACGCCTGCAGGCGGATGTCGCGCGCCATCGGGAATTGCAGCGGCTCGCGCGTGATGTCGCCGGGCACGTGGTCAAGCGGCATCTCGCCATCGGCCTCGATCAGGCCTTCATGGGCGAGGATCGCCGAAACGCGCGGCATGGCCTCCGGCTCGGCCGGACGCTGCGCCGGCATCTCGACCTTGGCGCCGGCGGCAAGCTCTGGATCGAGCAGGCGGTGCGTATAGTCGAAGGTCGGGCCGAGCACCTGGCCGCCCGGCAGGTCCTTGTAGGTGGCCGAGACACGACGCTCGACCTGCATGGCGCCGGTGTCGACCGGATTGGTGTAGCCGAAGCGCGGCAGCGTGGTGCGGTAGGCGCGCACCAGAAAGATCGCCTCGATCATATCGCCGCGCGCCTGGGTAACGGCGAGAGCCGCGAGCTCGCGATCATAGAGCGAGCCTTCGCTCATCACCCGGTCGACGCCGAGCGCCAGCTGCTCGACAATCTGGTCGAGGCGCAGCGCCGGTACCGAGCGGTCGCCGCGGCGGCGGTCGGCAAGCAGGCGATGCGCATTGGCAATGGCGGCTTCGCCGCCTTTCACCGCGACATACATGTCATGCCTCCATCGTCTTGATGCGGGTGGTGCGCGGCAGGCAGGCAAGGTGGCCGGGCGCCGCCAGGATGATGTCGACGCCGCGCGGGAAACGCTGGTTGTTCTGCTTCCACTGCTCGACGAAATGGCGCGGCATGCCGGGAGGCGCGATCATCGACGTCTTTTCGATCCCCGGACCTTCGAGCAGCAGCGATGGGCCCGAGGCAAGATCGTCGACCAAGAGGATCAGCGTCGTCGAGCGGTCGGGATATTCCTGCGTGCCTTGCGCAAAACCGTCGAGCGCCGCCATCTCCTTCGGATTGGCGATCAAGGCGAAATGCGCGTCGGCGGGCGTGTTGGCCAAGGGCGCGCCGGTGTGGAAGCCGAGCCAGGCCTTGACCGCGGCTTCCGTCTGCAGCGGCGGGTCGAGCCAGACCGGCGTGTCGTTGTCGCAGAGCGAGAGCGCCACGGCGCCGGCCGTCGCCGACAGCGGCGCCGGCGGGCGGGCGGGCTGCGGCAGCGGCTGGACGGTGCCGGGGCGGGCCATCGCGTCCATGATGGCGCGGAACACCGCCTGGGCGTTGAAGACCGGCTCTGCGAAGCCGCCATCGATCGATTGCGTGGCGATATCCATCAGTCTTCTCCGCGCACCATGGTGAAGAAATCCACTTTCGTGGCCGCTGTTTCGACGCGCTTTGTCTCGCGCGCCGCGGCAAGCGCTGCGCGCAAGGGCGCGGCGAGCTTTGTCTCGACCGCTTCGCGGTGCGCCGGGTCCCGCCACAGCGCGTCGGCGATCGCCGCTAGCTTGGCTTTTCCCTTGTCGCGGCCGAGCGCATAGGAGTGGCCGACCTGGCCGGAGGGCAGACGCACCGTGGCGCGGGTGACCGTCGCTTCGCCGACATTGAACGGTGCGCCACCGCCGCCGATCCGCCCGCGCACCGTCACCAGTCCGGTTTCGGGGCCGCGCAAAAGCTCGGCTTCGGAGGGCAGGCCCGACTCGTTCCACAGGCGGGCGATCTCGTCGGCCGCGGCATGCGCCAGCGTCGCCATCAAGGCTTTCCGCCCGGCCTGCTCGCGCGCTTCCTGTCCTCGCATGGCATCGCTCCTCGCATAGAGAAATTTGTCTATTGATATAGACAACTATACAAATTATACTCACTTGGTATCGGGAGTCCATGACGGGTGGATGACAACGGGTGCAAAAGTTAGGGGTGATGACGTTGGGGGCGGGGAAATGACCGGGCTGGCAAGCAGCATCGAGAGGCGCAACGGCGTATCGCTATGGCGGCAGATCGCCGACAGGATTCTGCAGGCGATCGCCAATGGCGATTTCGCCGAGAATGCCGCGCTGCCGCCTGAAGTCGCGCTGGCCGAGCGCTACGGCGTCAACCGCCATACGGTGCGTAGCGCCATTGCAGCACTGGTGCAGGAAGGCGTGCTGAGGGCCGAGCAGGGACGCGGCACCTTCGTGTTGTCGCGCAAGCGGCTGTCCTATCCGATCGGCGCGCGGACGCGCTTCTCGACCGGGCTGCAGGGGCAGACGAGCGAGCGGCATATCGCGCTGCTGTCGTCGTCGACCGAGCCGGCCGGCCGGCGCATCGCCGAGGCGCTGGGCATCGCCAAAGGCGCTGCCGTCATCCGCCTGGAGACGCGCGGCGAGGCCGACGGTCATGCGGTGTCGCGCGCGACGACCTGGTTCGATGCCAAGCGCTTTGCCGGAATCGAGGCGGCAATGGCGGAGACGGGATCGATCACCGCCTCACTGAAGCGCTTCGGCATCAACGATTATCTGCGGCATTCGACCGTGCTGTCGGCGCGCCACGCCGATGCCGACGACCTTGCAGCCCTCGATCTGCAGCCCGGCGCGATCGTGCTGGTCACCGTCGCCGTCAACGTCACGCTCGACGGTGAGCCGATCCAATTCGCGGAATCGCGCTTTCCCGCGGAGCGGGTGGAGCTTAGGCTGTCGGCCGGCGATTAGGTCTACGATGTCTTCGGACGGCAATCCAAGAGGTCGTCATCCACGGGCGGAGCGACGCGAAGCGGAGCGCAGACCCGAGGATCCATTCCGTAACCTCGATCGTAGAGCGCAGCGGAGCAGAATTCTGGATCGCTGCAACGCGTCGGCGTCACGGAATGGATCCTCGGGTCTGCGCTGCGTCGCTACGCTCCTTGCTCCGCCCGTGGATGACGAAGGGGATAGGCGCTTCGGCCAATCACCAAGACTGCAATTTGCTAGGGCGGACAACGGTCCAATTCGTGAAACCTGGACGCGGGCCTTCCTCACCCGACCTCAATGACCGCCTTGATCAGTCCTGACTTCTCGTGCGTCCATCGGGCAAGGTCGCGCGGCGTTCCGGCGAGCGTGGTGCGATGGGTGACGAGCTTGTTCAACGGCACGGCGCCGTTGCGGATCGAATCTGCGACATGGTCGAAATCGGACTTCAGCGCGTTGCGGCTGCCGACCAGCATCATCTCGCGCTTATGGAATTCAGGGTCGGAGAAGGTGATGTCGTCCTTGACGACGCTGACCAGCACCAGCGTGCCGCCATGCGCGACGTGGGCGAAGGCCGACTGCACGGACTGGGTGTTGCCAGTCGCGTCGAACACGAGGTCGAACCCTTCGCCGGCTGTTGCCTGTTGGACCAGCTCGGCAGCCGGCGTCTTCGAGCTGTCCAGCGGGGCAAAGCCGAGCTGCTTCTCGGCGAAGCCGAGACGTTCGGCGCTCATGTCGAGCAGGCTGACATCCAGCCCGGCGATGCGCGCGAAGATCGCCGTGCCGAGGCCGATCGGGCCGGCGCCGATGACCAGCGTGCGCTGGCCGGGCAGCCCGAGCGAGCGGCGTACCGCATGCGCGCCGATGGCCAGGAATTCGACCGCCGCGGCGTCGGCCAGCGACAGGCCGTTCGTCGGGTAGAGGTTCTGCGCCGGCACCAGGATTTCGTCGCACATGGCGCCGTCGCGATGGACGCCCAGCACCTGGATCTTCACGCAGCAGTTCGGCTTGCCGCGCCGGCAGGCAATGCATTTGCCGCATGAAAGATAGGGATTGATGACGACCGGCTCGCCGACGCTGATCTCGACGCCTTCGCCCTTCTCGACGATCGTGCCGGCAACCTCATGGCCCATGATGCGCGGATAGGCCAGAAACGGGTGCTTGCCTTCGAAGATGTGGTAGTCGGTTCCGCAGATGCCGACATGGCTGACCGCAACGCGCGCCCAGCCGGGCGGCGGTGCGCCGGGCCCGGCGCGGTCTTCGAGGACAAGCTCGCCGGGCGAACGGCAGACAACGGCTTTCATATCGCAAATCCAGGCAAAGAGCGCCGGCGCCGCTCGAGCGGGGCCGGCGCGTTAGTTTCACGTAGGAGTCATTTGCCGCGACGACGCAGGCCGTCGAAGTAGACGATGACGATGATCAGCAGGCCGGTGATGACGCGCTGCCAGAAGGTGTTGACGTTGAGCAGGTTGGCGCCGTTGTTGATCGTCGAAAGGATGAAGGAGCCGATCAGCGGTCCATGCACGGAGCCGATGGCGCCGAACAGCGAGGTGCCGCCGATCACCGACGAGGCGATGGCCTGAAGCTCATAGGTGTCGCCCTGCGTCGGATTGCCGATGCCGATGCGCGAGGCCAAGAGCACGCCGACGATGGCGGCAAGCAGGCCGGACAGGACGTAGGCCATGAAGATGGTGCGCGGCACGTTGACGCCGGACAGGCGCGCGGCCTCGGCGTTGGAGCCGACCGAGAACAGGTAGCGGCCCCAGCGCGTATGGTGCAGGAACACGTAGGACGGGATGGCGACCAGGATCACCATCCAGAACAGGTAGGGAATGCCCGCGAGCGAGCCGCGCGAGAAAGCCTGGAACGAGTCGCTGTTGATGGAGATCGAATTGCCGTTCGTCATCAGGAGGCCGATGCCGCGCAGCGAGGTCATGGTGGCCAAGGTGATGATGAAGGGCGGCAGGCCCATCTTGACGATGCCGAAGCCGTGGAAGAGGCCGATGGCGACGCCCACCAGCAGCGTGATCAGCACCGCGGCCCAGATCGGCCAGCCGGCGTTGATCAAAAGCGCGACAATGACGGTGGTGAAGCCGACCACCGCGCCGACCGACAGATCGATGCCGCCGGTGATGATGACGAAGGTCTGGCCGACGGCGAGGATGGCGATCAGCGATCCCTGACGCAGAAGGTTGGTGATGTTGAGCGTCGTGGCGAAGGACGGCGTGGCGACGGCCAGCACGATCCACATCAGGAGCAAAAGGCCAAGCAGCGTCAGGCCGAACAGGGCGTTGAAATTGCGCTTGGGTTTTTCGGCGGGGATCGCCTCGGTGCTCATTTTTGTCCTCCCGACTTTTCTTGTTTCTCGGCCAGTGCCTGACCCAAAATGTCCTCGTGGCTGGCGGTGCGGAAACCGTGGGTCGCGACCAGCTTGCCGCGCCGGAACACGTGCAGCGTGTCTGCAAGCTCATAGACTTCCGGCAGATAGGACGAGATCAGGATGATGCCGGCGCCCTTGGACAGGAGCGTCGAGAACAGGCGGTAGATCTCGGCCTTGGTGCCGACATCGACGCCCACCGTCGGCTCGTCGAAGATGAACAGCTTGGCGCCATGCGCCAGCCATTTGCCGATGACGATCTTCTGCTGGTTGCCGCCTGAGAGGCTTGAAGCCAACGCATGGCGCGTCGGTGTCTTGATCCTGAGATCGGCGATCTGGCGGTCGGCCTCGGCCTTTTCTTTGGCGCCGGAGATCAGAAAATTGCTGGAGATGCGTTTGTAGATCGGCAGGTTAAGGTTGATGCCGACCGGCAAATTGAGGCACAGACCCTGGTCGCGGCGGCTTTCCGGAGCCAGCGCCATGCCGAGCCGGATCGCGTCATGCTCGGAATTGACCTGGACCTCCTTGCCTTGCCAGAGAATCTGGCCCGCCGATTTCCTGTGGCGGCCGTAAAGCGTGGTGACGAACTCGCTGCGGCCGGCACCGATCAGGCCGTAGAGGCCGACGATCTCGCCGGCACGGACGGTCACCGAGACATTCTCGAAGCCTTTGCCTGAGAGGTTCTTCGTCTCGACGACGGTGGCGCCGGGGGTGAAATGCTCCTTGTGGTAGATCTGCTCGATCGAGCGGTTGATCATCAGCTTGACCAGTTCGGGCTCGTCGGTCTCGGCGATGTTGCGGGTGCCGACCAGAGTGCCGTCGCGCAGCACGGAAACGCGGTCGGCGAGCTCGAACACTTCCTCCATACGGTGGCTGATATAAATGATGGTGACGCCTTCGCCTTTGAGCCGGCGGATCAGCTTGAAGAGCTGGTCGGCCTCCTTGCGTGTGAGGTAAGCGGTCGGTTCGTCGAAGATCAGGAATTTCGTCCCGCGCACCGTAGCGCGGGCGGCGGCGATCAGCTGCTGCTGGCCGATGGTGAGATCGCCAAGCATGACATGCGCCGGCAAGTCGAAGCCCAGCCCGTCGATGATCTTTTGCGCGTCCTTGACCATGGCGCGCTGCTGCAGGAGGCCGAAGCGTGACTCCTCCTCGCCGAGGAACATGTTGGCGGCGACGGTGAGATGGCGGCAGAGCACCACCTCCTGGTGGACGGCGTTGATGCCCAGCGCCATCGCCTCATGCGGCGTGGCCAAGGCGGTCGGCTTGCCTTCCCAGATCACCTCGCCGGAGGTGCGCGGCATGACGCCGGTCAGGAGTTTTATTAGGGTCGACTTGCCGGCGCCGTTCTCGCCGACGATCGCGTGGATCTCGCCTGCCTTGAAGGCAAGATGCACAGGTTTCAGCGCATGCGTGCCGGGGTAGCGCTTTTCCAGGCCGTTGAGCTCGAGGATCGTCCTGCCCGGTTCCAGCGTGGGGGCCGGATGCAATTCCTGCGCCGTCGACGTCATGACAATCCTCCCAGATTGGCCTCAACCATTGGGTACGCAGCGATGCGTCTGGCGCGCATCTTGAAGGCGGAGCCTAAATCGGGCCGGCGAATTTCCAAATCGCCCCGATGGATGTTTCCGGGGCGCGAGGCCCCGGAAACGACTGTCGCGATGCTGCTCACTTGAGCTTCGGGTTGAGCAGCGCGTCGATCTTGGGATCCTTCATGTTGTCCTTGGTGACGAGGTTCGCGCCGGTGTCGACATTGGCCTCGACCTTCTCGCCCTTCGAGGCGGCCAAGGCGGTCTTGATGCCGTCATACCCCATCCGGTACGGATCCTGGACGACTAGGCCCGAGATGACGCCGTCATTGAGGAACTTGATCAGCTTTTCGTCGCTGTCGAAGCCGATCAGCGCCACCTTGCCGCCGAGATTGTTTTCGGCGATCGCCTGGCCGACGCCCTGCGCCATGATCAGGTTCGAGGCGAAGATGCCCTTGAGGTCCGGATTGGCGGTGATCAGGTCGGTCGCGATGTTCAAGCCCGTGGTGGCCTGGCCGTCGGCATATTTGTCGGCGACAAGCTCGAGGCCAGGATACTTGGCCTTGATCTGTTCGATGAAGCCTTGCTTGCGCTGCTCGAGCGAGCCGGCGCCGGGAAGTGCCGTGATCAGCGCGACTTTGCCTTCCACCTTGCCGCCGTTGGCGGCGCCGATTGCGGCGGCGAGGCCGTCAGCGGCGACGCGGCCGCCCTGCACGTTGTCGGTGGTCAGGAAGGAGGTGAAGGCCTTGGAATCGGCGCCGGAGTCGATGCCGATGACCTTGACCTTGGAGGCAGCCTCGTCGATCGGCTTGCCGAGCGCCTTGAACTCGGTCGGCGAAATGACGACGGCCGCCGGGTTGCTGGCGACGGCGTTTTCCAGGATCGAGATCTGGCCGTTTACGTCGGTTTCGGCCTGGGCGCCGAGTTCCGGCACGTTGACGCCGAGATCCTTGCCGGCCTTGCGGGCGCCGGCCAGAACGATCTGCCAGTAGAAGGATGTGGTATCCTTGACGATGATCGGAATGGTCACGTCGGCCGCCGAGGCGGGCGCGGAATGCATCGCGCCGGCGAGCATCGAAGCGGCGGCCAAGGCCACGAAGGCGCGGCGGTTGAGAAGGCTGGTCACGAATTTCATTAGGTTCCTCCCTAAGTCGCCTGGTGAAGGTTGCGGAAGCTCCATCTGGATAGGCGCGGCCCAAACAGAACTTTATCAATAAAAAACAGATACCGTTTTTTGATAGAGCATTGCCGTGACCGATGCAAGCGATGTCTGCTGCCGTACGCGATGCGGGCTAGGGTCCGTTCGGCTCGTCCCTGGACAGTGCTCGGATGCTCCCGTTCCTCCTTATCGGCATGGAACAATAATTTCATAATTCTGTCAACATGGAATATTTATTCCATAGAAAAAGCCTGCACGGTAGTGAAGGTCGCCTCCTGTCGTCGGTGGCGCTTCCGACGCGATAACGGCCTTTGATTAAAGCGTCGCGCCGAGATGCCACGGCACGAATTCGTTGTCGCCGTAGCCGAACGCCTCGCTCTTGGTCTTGCGGCCGGACGCCGTCTCGATGATCAGCTCGAAGATCTCGCGGCCCATGCCGGCGATGGTCTTCTCGCCCGAGGCGATAACCCCGCAATTGACGTCCATGTCCTCTTCCATCTGGTGATACATGGTCGAATTGGTGGCGACCTTGATCGACGGCGTCGGCCGGCAGCCAAAGCAGGAGCCGCGGCCGGTGGTGAAGACGATGACATTGGCGCCGCCGGCGACCTGGCCGGTGGCCGAGACCGGGTCGTAGCCGGGCGTGTCCATGAACACCAGGCCGCGGCCCGAGACTTTCTCGGCATAGCCGAAGACGCCGTTGAGCGGCGTCTGGCCGCCCTTGGCGACCGCGCCCAGCGATTTCTCGAGGATCGTGGTCAGGCCGCCGCGCTTGTTCCCGGGCGAGGGATTGTTGTCGATCGAGGCGCCGTGCTTGGCGGTATGGTCCTCCCACCACTTCACAAAGCCGTCGAGCTTGGCGGCGATCTCCGGCGAGGCGGCGCGGTAGGCCAGCAGGTGCTCGGCGCCATAGATCTCGGTGGTCTCCGACAGGATGCCGATGCCGCCGCAGTCTGCCAGGATATCGACGGCGGCACCCAATGCCGGATTTGCCGTGATGCCGGACATGCCGTCCGAGCCGCCGCATTGCAGCCCGACGACGATCTCCGAGACCGGGATCGGCTCACGCTGCAACTGGCCGACCTCCTCGGCGATCTCGGCCAGAACGCCCATCGCGCGCTCGACCGATTTGCGCGAGCCGCCGGCTTCCTGGATGTTGAAATGCCGTTTTCCGGCGGCCACGCCCTTCTGGCCGTAAAGCGTGAGTTGGTTGACCTCGCAGCCCAGGCCCACCATCAGCACGCCGCCGAAATTCGGGTGGCGCGCATAGCCGGCTAAAGTGCGGTGCAGAACCATCATGCCGTCGCCGGTGGCACTCATGCCGCAGCCCTGGCCGTGCACGATCGGCACGAAGCCGTCGATGCCGGGATATTTCGGCAGAAGCGTGCGGTTGGCTTCGTCCGCAATGGCATGGCAGACGGTCGACGAGCAATTGACACTGGCGATGATGCCGATGAAGTTGCGCGTGCCGGAGCGCCCATCGGCGCGGCGGTAGCCCATGAAGGTGCGCTTGCGGTCGGCCTCGGTGGCGTGCTCGGCCTCGCTCGGCGGCACCACCGGCAAGCGGCCGCTCTCGAAAACCAGATTGTGCGAATGAACATGCTCGCCGGCCGCGATGTCTTGCGTGGCGCGACCGATCGCCTGGGCGTATTTCACAACCGCTTCGCCCGCCGGGATCGGCTTGATCGCCACCTTGTGGCCCGGCTCGATCACGGCAGTCGCGGTTGCGCCGCCCGGCAATGGCGTTCCGATCTCGATGCGCCCGTTGGCAACGGCGACATTATCGGAGGGTGAGAGAAGGATGGTGTTTGCAACGTTCACGGGCGGCTGTCCTGGGTGATCCTGGGAATGCGGGCGGATTGACTTGCGCCCGTTTAAAGGTAATGTCTTTTATCGGGAAAAAACAATTTTGCGTCAATTGTTTTTTCGCTCGGTTGGTGCTCGTCTTTTGGACGCCCGCGCCGCCCGTTCGGCAAGCCGGCGAAAAACGTTCCGCTTTCGGAGGCTTGCGCCAGAGCAATTCCAGGAAAAGTGCGTAGCGGCTTTCCGTCCGGAATTGCGCAGAAACAAAGATTTAGCGCAGTTCGGCGACTCCGAGAAACGCTGAACTGCTCTAGGAACACCGATCATATCGCGTTTCCGGCAGGCCGCCGCAAGCGTTGGGGGATACGGGGCATGTCGAAAAGCAACAATGTCTACAAGGACGCCTTCAACCGCTGCCTCAGGTTGCTCGACGAGACCAAGAGCCTGCCGTCGGAGCCTGAGCTCGGCACGCTGCTCGGCGTCAGCCGCACCACGGTGCGCAGCATCCTTGCGCGCATGGAAGAAACCGGGCTTATCGACTGGAACAAGCGTAATAAGACCGTGCTCAGGGCGCCGCGGTCCGAGGACTTCTTCCCCGAGGAGGAGACCGACTCGCTGGCCGAGATCATCGAGCGCTCTTTCATGCGGCGTCTGCTTGCGGGAGGCGCCGAAGCCGGCATGCAGATCAACGAGCTGGAGCTGGCGCGCGAGATCGGCGTCGGCACCACCAGCGTGCGCGAATTCCTGATCCGCTTCTCGCGCTTCGGGCTGATCGAGAAGCGGCGCAACAGCCATTGGGTGCTGAAGGGTTTCACGCGCGCCTTCGCGCTGGAGCTGACCGAGATCCGCGAGATTTTCGAGCTGCGTTCGGCGGCGGCTTTCGCCGCGCTGCCGGAAGATAGCGCGGTATGGGCCGATCTTGACCGGCTGGAGCTCGAGCATCGCCAGCTCGCCAGCGAGATCGCCACGCGCTTCAACGAATTCTCCGAGCTCGACGAGCGCTTCCACCGGCTGATCCACCGCGCCTCGCACAATCGCTTCATCGTCGACTTCTACGATGTCATCGCGATGATCTTCCACTACCACTATCAGTGGAACAAGGCTGAGGAGCGCCAGCGCAACGAGGTCGCTATCCAGGAGCATCTCGCCTATATCGCGGCGCTGAAATCGCGCGATCCCGGCAAGGTGGACGCCGCCTGTCGCAAGCACCTGAAGTCGGCGCGCCAGACGCTGCTGACCTCAATTCCCGAAGGGCGGCAGATGCAGCCCGCCTAGGGTCTGTCGAGATTCAGGTGATGCCGGCCTGCGAAGGGCGGCTTCCTGCGCTTCCGGTGCTCACGTACCTTAAGTACGCTCCGCTCCGGTTCTCGGAAGCCACCATTCTCGGCTCGGCCTGACCTGAATCACGCATGTCGTCCAGAAGCGTGCAGCGGTTTTGGGACAACGACATGCATAAAAACAAGCGCGTCGCGCCGCGTTGCCGCAGCGCGGTTTTGCCGATTTCCCGCGCGCATTCCCCGTGCTAGCGTCGACGCGTTTCCGGGAGAGGCTTTGCGTTGGATATCCGGCTGAGACGATGGAGCATGCCGGCCGCGTTCGTCGCGGCGCTGCTTCTATTGCTTCAGTCCTCTCTCGGCGCTTTCGCCTTCGGCGCGCCTTCGCAGGTCGACGCCTTCGGCAACGTCATCTGCACGCATGAAGGGGCTGTAAAACTCCCCGGCGGCGATCCCCACCAACAACATCTGCCGGCCTGCTGCTCGCTCGGCTGCAACATGGTTTCGGCGGCGCATATGCCGCCGCCAGAGGCCGTCGCCCTGGCCAGGACCCAGCTTTTCGAGGCCGTCGCCTTCCAGCTTCCGGCCTTCCGGCACCAGGATTTCGCCCGCGACCGCTCTCCGGCCAATCCGCGCGCGCCGCCGGCGATGGTCTGATCCGCGGAACCTTCCGCAGGCCTATTCATCCAAAGATCAGACTGTTCGCGGCCGCATTCCGGCGCGATCCCGTACTCATGGAGCAACCATGTCCAATCTTCTTCCCAAGGCGCAAGCCTTCGCCCTTCGCGGCGCGCCGCCGTTTCACCTCCAACTGCGCGTTGGCCTTGCCGTGCTCAGCCTTTTTCTTCTCTTGGCCTGCATTCCCGCCGCCTTGGCGCATGAGTTCAAGGTCGGCGATCTCGAGATCGAGCATCCCTGGTCGCGGGCGACGCCGCCGGGTGCCAAGGTGGGCGGCGGCTATTTCACCGTGATCAACAAGGGCAGCGCGCCGGACCGGCTGCTGTCGATCTCCTCCGACATCTCCGAAAAGGCCGAACTGCATGAGATGGGCGTCAAGGACGGCGTCATGACCATGCGGCCGGTCGAGGGCGGGCTGGACATCCCGGCCGGCGGCAAGGTCGCGCTGAAGCCGGGCGCCTATCACCTGATGTTCACCGGCTTGAAGCGGCAGCCGAAGCAGGGCGAGAAATTCTCCGCGACGCTGACCTTCGAGAAGGCGGGCAGCGTCACCGTCGAGTTCGCCGTCGAAGGTATCGGCGAGACGGGCAGTGGCGACATGGGCGACATGGATCACGCCGAGTAATCCGCCAATTCGAAATCAGAGGCACAATTCATGAAAAAGTATGTTTTGGCGGCGGGCGCGCTTTGCGCGCTCGGGACCAATGCCGCGCTCGCCCACATCACGCTCGAAACGCAGGAAGCGGCCGTCGGCTCGACCTACAAGGCCGTCTTGCGCGTGCCGCATGGCTGCGAGGGCAAGGCAACGACCGCGGTGCGCGTGCAGATACCCGAAGGCGTCATCGCGGTGAAGCCGATGCCCAAGCCCGGCTGGACGCTGCAGGTCAAGAAGGGCAAATACGAGAAATCCTACCAGCTCTATGGCGAGACCTTGACCACCGGCGTGAAGGAAATCGACTGGAGCGGCGGCAATCTGCCGGACGAATTCTATGACGAGTTCGTCTTCCGCGCCTCGCTGGCGGCCGATCTGCCGGCCGGCCAGATGCTCTATTTCCCAGTGGTGCAGGAATGCGGCGACGCCGCCGAGCGCTGGATCGAGATCCCGGCGGCCGGCCAGGACGAGGACGCCTTTGAAACGCCTGCGCCCGGCATCAAATTGCTGCCGAAGAAATGATCTCTGTTGGCGCGCTCCCTCGGGATGCGCCACCACATTCCCATCAAGACGGCATGAACGCAGCACAGTCTTTCCCCGCGAACCGCATGGCCGGCCGGCATATCGGCCTGCTTGCCTGGCTGTTCGCAGCGCTCATGACGATGGCGGTGCTGGCGATGCCCGGCCGAGCCTTGGCGCATGCGGCGCTCGTCGCGACCGACCCGGCTGACGGCGCCGTGCTGACGCAAAGTCCCGGCAAGTTCTCGCTGACCTTCAGCGAGCCCGTCTCGCCGCTGGTGCTGACGCTTGTGCGGCCGGACGGCTCACAGCTTGCGCTGACATCCTTCCGCCTCAAGGACCAGACCGTCGAGATCGACAATCCCGAAGCGCTCAAATCCGGCACGCATGTGCTGAGTTGGCGGGTCGTTTCGGTCGACGGCCATCCGGTCGGCGGCTCGGCGCTGTTTTCCATAGGAGCGCCAAGCGCGGCACCAGTGGCGGGCGAGGCCGTCGACTGGACGCTGCGGACAGCGATCTGGCTCGGCAAGCTGTTTCTCTATACCGGACTTTTTCTCGGCATCGGCGGCGCGTTCGCACTTGCCTGGCTGGCCGAGGACCGGCGCCGCGGCCGACGCTTCGTCATCGCGGCGCTTCTTATCGGTCTCGTCGGAGCGCCGCTTTCGCTCGGCCTGCAGGGGCTGGATGCGCTCAGCGCGCCGCTCGCCCGGTTTGCGACACCGGCTGTCTGGAAGACCGCGCTCGAGACGAGCTTCGTCTGGACGGTGCTGCTCGGCCTGATCGCGCTCGGCTTGGCTTTGCTTTCTCTTGCCGGACCGTCGGGCTTGCGCAAGCTGGCGGCGTCCGTAGCACTGCTCGGTGTTGGCGCGGCCCTTGCCGCGAGCGGTCACGCCAGCGCCGCCGAACCGCAATGGCTGACGCGGCCGCTGGTATTCCTGCACGGCACCGCGATCGCCTTCTGGGCGGGCGCGCTGGCGCCGCTCGGCCTCGCGCTGCGGCAGCAGCCGGCGAAAGCGAAGGTCTTTCTGAGGCGCTTCTCGCGCGCGATCCTGCCGGTCGTGGCTGTCCTTGCCGCCAGCGGCATCGTGCTGGCGATCGTCCAGGTGCAGCAGCCGGCGGCGCTGATCCATACCGCTTATGGCCGGCTGCTGCTGCTCAAGCTCACGCTGCTGCTCTTCCTGTTCACGTTGGCCTCCATCAACCGCTGGACGTTGACCGCCCCGGCTGTGGCCGGCGACACCGAGGTGCAGCGGCGGATGGTGCGCTCGATCGGCATCGAGGTGGTCATCGTGCTCGCCATCTTCAGCGTCGCCGCCGGCTGGCGCTTCACCCCGCCGCCACGCGCGTTGGCGATCGCCGCCGCGCAACCGGTTTCGATCCACATCCACACGCTGAAGGCGATGGCCGATCTCGGCATCACGCCGGGCCATGCCGGCGAGGTTGCCGCTTCGATGATGATCATGACCGGCGAATTCGGGCCGCTCGACGCCAAGGCGGTGACGCTGGTGCTGTCGAAGCCGGATTCCGGGATCGAGCCGATTAAGCGGCCGGCGAGAAAATCCGGCGATGGCACCTGGCGTATCGACAATCTCGTCATCCCGCTGCCGGGCCGCTGGGACGCCCGGCTCGATATTCTCGTTTCGGACTTCGAGGTGGTGAAGATCGAGGCGCCGATCGATATCCGCGCAGAGTGAAATTGAGAGTGAATGGTAAATGATGAATAGTGAATAGCAGGCGATTTTCGTTTCCGCGTCGCGACGACGTTCGCCTGTCCATTTCACTATTCACCATTCACCATTCGCCCTTCACCCTCGGTCTCACCGATCTCGACACAATTCGGCGAGACGGTTGACGCAGCCGCCAAGGCCCGTCATTCATCTGGGAAAGGCGTTCTCCAGGACGCAACCCACACAAGCATCCGAACGCAGGGAAGAAACGATGGAAAAAGCCGAAATCGGCCTGATCGGCCTTGGCACGATGGGTTCCAACCTGGCGCTCAACATCGCCGAGCACGGACACCGCATCGCCGTCTTCAACCGCACGCCATCGCGCACCGACGCCTTTGTCGAGAGTGCCGGTTCGCTGAAGGACATGGTCGTTCCCTGCTACAGCCTGGAGGAGCTCGCCGCTGCGATCCGGCCTCCGCGGCCGATCATCATCATGGTGCTGGCCGGCAAGCCGGTCGACGAGCAGATCGCGGCGCTGCGCGGCGTGCTGTCGGCCAACGACATCGTCATCGATGCCGGCAACGCCAATTTCCGCGACACGATGCGCCGCTTCTCGGAGCTGTCCGGCTCGGGCCTGACCTTCATCGGCATGGGCGTGTCGGGCGGCGAGGAGGGCGCGCGGCACGGCCCTTCGATCATGGTCGGTGGCACCGAAGAGTCCTGGAAGCGCGTCGAGAAAGTGCTGACGGCGATCTCGGCCAAGTTCAAGGACGAGCCCTGCGCCGCCTGGCTCGGACATGACGGCGCCGGCCATTTCGTCAAGACCATCCACAACGGCATCGAATATGCCGACATGCAGATGATCGCCGAGATCTACGGCATCCTGCGCGACGGTCTCGGCATGGCGCCCAAGGAGATCGGCAAGGTCTTCGAAGAATGGAACAAAGGCCGGCTCAATTCCTACCTGATCGAGATCACCGCAAAAGTTCTCGCCGCCGACGATCCCAAGACCAGCAAGCCGGTGGTCGACATCATCCTCGATCGCGCGGGGCAGAAGGGCACCGGCAAATGGTCAGTCATCGAAGCGCAGCAGCTCGGGATTCCGGCGACGGCGATCGAGGCGGCGGTCGCGGCGCGCGTGCTGTCCTCGATCAAGGATGAGCGGCAGGCGGCGGAAAAGGCCTACGGCAATATCGGCGTCGAGAAGATTTCCGGCGACAGGGGCGCGCTGCTCAAGGACCTGGAACTGGCATTGTTCGCCGGCAAGATCGCCGCTTACGCGCAAGGCTTCGCGGTGATGAGCGGCGCCTCCAAGGAATTCAACTGGAACCTGCCCATGCCGACCATCGCCAAGATCTGGCGCGCCGGCTGCATCATCCGCTCACAGATGTTGGACACGATGGCCGACGCCTTCGGTTCGGGCAGCGCTTCCACCAATCTGCTGATGGCGCCGGCCTTCATCGCCATGATGAAGGAGGCGCATCCGTCGCTGAGGCGCGTCGTGGCGCGCGCTTCCGAAGCCGGCTCGCCGGTGCCGGCGCTGTCGTCGGCGCTCGCCTATTTCGACAGCTACCGCCAGGGACGCGGCACCTCAAACCTGATCCAGGCGCAGCGCGACTTCTTCGGCGCGCACGGCTTCGAGCGCATCGGGGAAGAGGGGGCGTTTCATGGCCCATGGGGGAGTGGGGCCGCCTAGCTAGGGCCAGGTGAGGCCGGCCTGCAAATGCCGGCTTCCTGCGCTTCCGGTGCTCACGTACTTTAAGTACGCTCCGCTCCGGTTCTCGGAAGCCACCATTTTCGACTCGGCCTGACCTGCCCCTCAAGTCGCGCCAGTCAGCCGCGATAGGGCAAAACCTCGCTCGGCGTGCTGAGCGATTGCAGCGTGCCTGGATCGGCGCCGCCGATCCAGCCGAGCACGGCGCGGGCGAGCTCGGAGCCGGCGAGCCGGAAATTCTCGTTGACGACGAGCAGCTCTCGCCGGAACAGATGCAGCAATTCCGACGATTGTTTCGACACCACGTCGACGTCGCGGCCGAGCTTCAGCCCGGCGTCCTCTATGCCGGCCACGATGGCGAGCGTGGCGGCGGCGGCGCTGCTGACGAAGCCGTCCGGACGGTCCTTGCGCCGCATCAATTGCGCGGTCCGCATTCTGATCTGCTCGATCGACTGATCGATGGAGACGGTGTTGAACGGCACCTCGCTGGCTCCCACCTCGCTCAGCGCATCGGCAAAGCCGGCGACCGTATGGCCGTGATAGGTGAGGCCGACCGGAGGCGTCACCAGGGCAAGCCGGTTGCGGCCCCTGCCGGCGAGGTAGCGGACGGCTTCGCCGGCAAAGGCATAATTGTCGAAGTCGTGATAGGGATGCACCAGCCCCATGTCGGTGCGACCATGCGTGGCGAAGGGAATGCCGCGCTCCAGCATATAGCGCGCCCGTGGATCGTTGGGCTGGGTGCGCGAGATGATGACGCCGTCGGCCGAGCCCGTCTCGACCAGATAGCGCACCGGGTCCAGCGGATCCTGCGAGCGCGAATAGGGCGTGACGATCAGATGGTAGGGCGTGTCGGCGATCACCTCGGTGACGCCGTAGATGATGTCCGAGACGAAGCTCATGAGCTCGTGCTCGGTGTTCAGCACAAGCGATATCACGTTGGTCTTGCCGGTTCTCAAGCGTACGCCGGCGCGGTTCGGGCGATAGCCGATCTGCTTGGCGACGAGCTGGACGCGGCGCCTTGTCTCGGCGCCGATCTCGGGCGCATCCTTCAGCGCGCGCGAGACCGTCGTGACGCCCAGCCCGGTCATGAAGGCAAGCGTCTTCAACGTCGGCCGTTCCTTGCCCGACGTGTCGTCGTCGCCCTTCTTCGTTATCCGTCTATCCATCGTCCCGCCCGTCAGGCGCATAGCAGTCGCGGGGCCGACCGGCAATCGTGCGGCGGTGACATTTGCGCGACCTTCAGTTTGCGGCTCGGCTCAATATACTGAAACGTTACAGATTGCCAATCTTCGTGATCAACCGGCAAGGTCGCGCCGTTGCATCGCGGATGCGGAGAGGAGCCGAAAGTCGCTGGAATCACAAAGAAATATCGGTCTGGGCCTGCTTTTGGCACCAATCGACTGATCTGACACCGACATTGCCGCCTCGGGAGAAAGATTTTGTTCGCGTCGCGAAAAAATCTTGGCCGGCCTCAAGGCGAGGGGTTGCCTAGGCGGATCATTTGCCGTATCGAAAATCTGTAACGTTTCAGATTCTGGGAGGAGCCGAAATGCGATACAAATTCCTGACTGCTGCCTTTGCCGCGACAGTTGCGCTCAATTTCGCCGGTCCGGCGGCCGCGACCGACCTGGAAGTCACCCATTGGTGGACTTCCGGCGGCGAGGCGGCAGCGGTGGCCGAGCTTGCCAAGGCTTTCGACGCGACGGGCAACCACTGGGTCGACGGCGCCATTGCAGGCTCCGGCGGCACGGCGCGGCCGATCATGATCAGCCGCATCACCGGCGGCGATCCAATGGGCGCCACCCAGTTCAACCACGGCCGCCAGGCGGAGGAACTGGTGCAGGCCGGGCTGATGCGCGACCTCACCGATATCGCCACCAAGGACAAGTGGACGGAGATCGTGCGGCCGAAGAGCCTGCTCGACAGTTGCACCATCGACGGCAAGATCTATTGCGTGCCGGTCAATATCCATTCCTGGCAGTGGCTGTGGCTGTCCAACGAGGCCTTCCAGAAGGCCGGCCTGCCTGTGCCGAAGGACTGGAATGAATTCGTGGCGGATGCGCCGGCGCTGGAAAAGGCGGGCATCATTCCGCTCGCGGTCGGCGGACAGGCCTGGCAAGCCTCGGGCGCCTTCGACGTGCTGATGGCCGCGACCGGGGGCACCGACACGTTCCTCAAGGTCTACAAGGACAAGGACGCCACCTTCGCGGCAGGCCCGGAGATCGCCAAGGTGTTCAAGGCGGCGGACGACGCCCGCAAGATGGCCAAGAACACCAATGTGCAGGACTGGAACCAGGCCACCAATCTGGTCATCACCGGCAAGGCCGCCGGCCAGATTATGGGCGACTGGGCGCAGGGCGAGTTCCAGGTTGCCGGCAAGACGGCCGGCAAGGACTATACCTGCCTGCCCGGCCTCGGCCTGAACGAAGTCATCGCCACCGGCGGCGACGCCTTCTACTTCCCGCTGCTCAAGGATGAGGCAAAGACGAAGGCGCAGGCGGTGCTCGCCGAGACCTTGCTCGATCCGAAGACCCAGGTCGCCTTCAACCTCAAGAAGGGCTCGCTGCCGGTGCGGGGCGACGTCGACCTCAACGCGGCGAACGACTGCATGAAGAAGGGCCTCGCCATCCTCGCCAAGGGCGCCGTCATGCCGTGGACGGACCAACTGCTTTCGCAGGACAGCCAGAAGCAGAAGGAGGACCTGTTCTCCGAGTTCTTCGCCAAGCCGGACATGACAGTCGAAGAAGCGCAGAAGCGCTTCGCCGCCATCATCGCTTCGGCCGATTGATCTACCGGCGCCCCGCCAGCTCCCGGTCCCTGCCTAACGGGGGTCGGGAGCATCATGTCCTCATTGCCCCAGCCCGGCTGTCGAGATGAGCAATAGCGAACGTCCCAACCAGCTTTTCCGTAACCTCAATGCGAAGATCGCATCGATTCCGATGGTGCTCACCGCGCTTGTGGTGTTCGTCGGTGGCACGGCGTGGACGGTTCTCTACTCCTTCACCAATTCGAAGCTGCTGCCACGGCTCAACTTCGTCGGCCTCGACCAGTATTATCGGTTGTGGGCGACGCCGCGCTGGCTGATCTCGATCGAGAACCTCCTGATCTATGGCGTGATCTCGCTGGTGTTCTCGCTGGTGATCGGCTTCGTCCTGGCGGCGCTCCTCGACCAGAAGATCCGCTTCGAGGATACGTTCCGCACCATCTTCCTCTATCCCTTCGCGCTCTCCTTCATCGTCACCGGGCTGGTCTGGCAATGGCTGCTCAACCCGGATTTCGGCATCCAGCGCGTCGTGCGCGACCTCGGCTGGACGGGCTTCAGCTTCGACCCGCTCTATAATTCCAGCATCGTCATCTACGGCATTTCCATCGCCGCGCTCTGGCAGGGCACGGGGCTGATCATGTGCCTGATGCTTGCCGGCCTGCGCGGCATCGACGAAGACATATGGAAGGCGGCGCGAGTGGACGGCATCCCGATGTGGAAGACCTACCTGTTCATCGTCATCCCGATGATGCGGCCGGTCTTCATCACCACGCTGGTCATAATCGCTGCCGGCATCGTCAAGGTCTATGATCTCGTCGTGGCGCAGACCAGCGGCGGGCCGGGCATCGCCTCCGAAGTGCCGGCAAAATACGTCTACGACTACATGTTCTTCGCCCAGAATCTCGGCCAGGGTTTCGCCGCCTCGACCATGATGCTGCTCTCGGTGATGATCGTCATCGTGCCATGGGCCTATCTCGAGTTCGGAGGCCGCCGGCGTGGTTGATGTCACTGCCTCCCCGTCCGATGCGGGCGTCCTTCCGCGCGACGACGCCGGGCCCGCCGGCGCGAAGCCGCGGCATGCGCTCTCGCGCCGCAACATCTTCCTCTACGGCACGCTGATCGTCGTGGCGCTCTATTACCTTTTGCCGCTCTACGTGATGATCGTCACGTCGCTGAAGGGCATGCCGGAAATCCGCCTCGGCAACATCTTCTCGCCGCCGGTGGAAATCACCTTCGAACCCTGGGTGAAAGCCTGGGCGACCGCCTGCACCGGCCTCAACTGCGACGGGCTCTCGCGCGGTTTCTGGAATTCGGTGCGCATCACCGTGCCGTCGGTGCTGCTGTCGATCGCGATCGCCTCGGTGAACGGCTATGCCTTGGCCAACTGGCGCTTCAAGGGCGCCGACACCTTCTTCATCATCCTGATCGTCGGCGCCTTCATTCCCTACCAGGTGATGATCTACCCGATCGTCATCATCCTGCGCGAGGTCGGCATATACGGCACGCTGACCGGCCTTGTGATCGTGCATTCGATCTTCGGCATGCCGATCCTGACGCTCTTGTTCCGCAACTATTTCACGTCGATGCCGGAGGAACTGTTCCGCGCGGCGCGCGTCGACGGCGCCGGCTTCTGGGGTATCTATCTGCGCATCATGCTGCCGATGTCGCTGCCGATCTTCGTCGTCGCCATCATCCTGCAGGTCACCGGCATCTGGAACGACTTCCTGTTCGGCGTCGTCTACACGCGCCCCGACACCTACCCGATGACGGTGCAGCTCAACAACATCGTCAATTCGGTGCAGGGCGTGAAGGAATACAACGTCAACATGGCCGCGACGATCCTCACCGGACTCGTTCCGCTCATCGTCTATTTCATTTCCGGCAAGCTCTTCGTGCGCGGCATCGCGGCCGGCGCAGTGAAAGGATGATGATGGCAGCGGCAATCGCCAATCCCAGCGTTTCGATCCAGGACCTGTCGCTCAATTTCGGTGTGATGTCGGTGCTGAAAACGCTCAATCTCGACGTCGCCGAGGGCGAGTTCATCGTGCTTCTGGGACCGTCCGGCTGCGGCAAATCCACCTTGCTCAACTGCATCGCCGGCCTGCTCGACATTTCGGAAGGCCGCATCTTCATCAAGGGCAAGAACGTCACCTGGGAGGAGCCTAAGGACCGCGGCATCGGCATGGTGTTCCAGTCCTACGCGCTCTATCCGCAGATGACGGTGGAGAAGAACCTGTCCTTCGGTCTGCGCGTTGCCGGCCTGGCCAAGGACGAGATCGCCAAGCGCATCGCACGCGCCGCCGAGATCCTGCAGATCGAGCCGCTGTTGCAGCGCAAGCCCTCGGCGCTCTCCGGCGGCCAGCGCCAGCGCGTGGCGATCGGGCGGGCACTGGTGCGCGACGTCGACGTCTTCCTGTTCGACGAGCCGCTCTCCAACCTCGATGCCAAGCTGCGGGCGGAACTGCGCGTCGAGATCAAGCTGCTGCACCGCAAGCTCGAAAATACCATGATTTACGTCACCCACGACCAGATCGAGGCAATGACGCTTGCCGACCGCATCGCGGTGATGAAGGGCGGCGTCATCCAGCAGCTCGACGCGCCGCAGACCATCTACAACCGTCCGGTCAATCGCTTCGTTGCCGGCTTCCTCGGCTCGCCGGCGATGAACTTTATCGACGGCCATTTGGAAAACGCGGATGGCGGCTGGCATTTTCTTGCCGATGGCCTGAAGATTCCACTCAGTACCTATGGTTTCGACCGGCAGCCGGAACCCGGACCAGCCGTGTTCGGCATCAGGCCCGAACATGTGAGTCTGAACAGCGGCGCCGGCTGGCCGTTCTCGGCGGCCAGCAAAGTCGAAGTGGTGGAACCGATGGGCTCCGACACACTGGTCTGGCTGCAGCTCGCCCAACAGAAATTCAGCGTCCGGGTTACCTCGGAGCGCACGCCCGGGAATGATGAGGCGGTGACCGTCGGCTTCGATCCGATGCGCGCTTCGCTCTTCGACGCCCAGACCGGCAACCGCCTTTAACCTCCCAAGCAGAACGGACAGGACATGAACTGGTCATTCCAACTCTACAGCGCTCGCAATTTTCAACCATGGAACGACGTGGTGAAAATGCTCGGCGAGCTCGGCTACAGCCAGGTCGAAGGCTTTGGCGGCGTCTATGACGACCCGAAGGCGTTTCGCGCCGAGCTCGACAAGAACGGGCTTGCGATGCCGACCGGGCATTTCTCGATCGAGGCGCTGGAGAACGATTTCGACGGCGTGCGCAAGATCGCCGACGCGCTCGGCATCAGGCTGCTGATCTGCCCCTATCTGATGCCCGATCAGCGCCCGTCCGATGCCGCCGGCTGGCGAGGCTTCGGCGAGCGCCTCGCCAGGGTCGGCGAGGTGGCAAAAAAGGCCGGCTACGGCTTTGCCTGGCACAACCACGATTTCGAGTTCAAGGCGCTTACGGACGGCTCGCTGCCGCAGGATCACATCCTTTCCGCAGCACCCGACATCGGCTGGGAAATGGACGTCGCCTGGGTGGTGCGCGGCGGCGCCGATCCGCTGCCCTGGATCGAGAAGCATGGCAAGCGCATCGTCGCCGTCCACGTCAAGGACATGGCGAAGCCGGGCGAGGGGCTGGACGAGGACGGCTGGTCCGATGTCGGTCACGGCACGATCGACTGGGCGGGCCTGTTCAAGACGTTGCGCGCCAAGAGCGCGGCGCAGTATTTCGTCATGGAGCAGGACAACCCCAACGACATCGAGCGCTATGCCCGCCGCTCAATCGCAGCAGCCAAGAGCTGGCAGGAGTAATCGAAATGGCAGAGAAACTTGGCATCGGCGTCATCGGCTGCGGCAACATCTCGAAGGCGTATTTCTCGCTGGCGCCGCTGTTCCGCGGCATCAAGATGCGCGCCTGCGCGGATATTAACATGGAGGCCGCGAAAGCGCGGGCGAAGGAGTTCAAGCTCCGCGCCGAGACGGTCAACGACCTGCTCAAGGACGACGAGATCGACATCATCGTCAACCTGACGGTTCCGGCCGTGCACTACGAGATCTCCAAAGCGGTGCTCGACGCCGGCAAGCATGTTTATTCGGAAAAGCCGTTCGTCTTGTCGATCGAGGAAGGGCTCGATCTCAAGAAACGGGCCGAGAAGAAGGGCCTGCGCATCGGTTCGGCGCCGGACACCTTCCTCGGCGGCGCGCACCAACTGGTCCGCGATCTCATCGACAGCGGCAAGCTGGGCGCCATCACCAGCGGCACCTGCCATGTGATGGGCCACGGCATGGAGCACTGGCACCCCAACCCGGATTTCTTCTTCCAGCCGGGCGCCGGCCCGGTGCTCGACATCGGGCCATACTATGTCACCAACCTGATCCAGCTGATCGGGCCGGTGAAGCAGGTGGCCGCCTTCGCAACGACGCCGGCCAAGGAGCGCACCATCAGCTCCAAACCGCGGGCGGGCGAGAAGATCCCGGTGAACACGCCGACCACCATCCATGCGCTGCTCGAATTCGCGAATGGCGCGGTGATCACGCTCAACACCAGCTGGGACGTGTGGAGCCATGGCCACGCGCCGATGGAGCTCTACGGAGAATTGGGCACCGTCTTCGTGCCGGATCCGAATTTCTTCGGCGGCGATGTACGCTTCACCGACTCGGCCAAGCCGGTGAAGAGGCTGCCCAAGTGGAACCATCCGTTCGGCGTGCCGAACGAGATGCACGGCCAGGGCATGATGGCTAATTATCGCACCGCCGGCCTTGCCGACATGGCAATCGCGATTGGCGAAGGGCGGCCGCACCGCTGCTCAATGGAGCTGGCGCTGCACGCCGTCGATGTCATGACAGGCATCCTGCGCTCGGGCGAAAGCGGCAAATATGTCGCCATGCAGACGACCTGCGAGCGGCCGGCCGCGCTCGGCGTCAAGGACGCGAAGGCGTTGCTGGCGAAGAAAAAGTAGGTGGCAACCCCTCTCCCCGTTCAGGCGGGGAGAGGGTAAGGGTTAGGGGCAAGCATCGATTCAAATCAGGTTGGCGATGGTCGCCGCGCCGTTTCGATCCCAAGGATTCCCTATGCCCTATGTCGCCGCCGAAAATCGCTACGAGAAGATGATCTATAATCGCTGCGGTCGGTCCGGCCTGAAGCTGCCGGCGATCTCGCTCGGGCTGTGGCACAATTTCGGCAACGACACGCCGCACAGGACCAAGCAGGCGATCGTGCGCAAGGCCTTCGACCTCGGCATCACGCATTTCGACCTCGCCAACAATTACGGCCCGCCGCCCGGCTCGGCCGAAACCGCGTTCGGCGAGATCCTGCGCACCGATTTCGCCGCCTACCGCGACGAGATGATCATCTCGACCAAGGCTGGCTACGAGATGTGGGCCGGTCCGTATGGCGAATGGGGCAGCCGCAAATACATGCTCGCCAGCCTCGACCAGAGCCTCAAGCGAATGGGGCTCGACTATGTCGATATCTTCTATTCGCACCGTTTCGACCCCGAGACGCCGCTCGAAGAAACGATGGGCGCGCTCGACCACGCGGTGCGCTCGGGCAAGGCGCTCTATGCTGGCATCTCGTCCTACAATTCGCAGCGCACACGCGAGGCGGCCGACATTCTGCGCCAGCTCGGCACTCCTTGCCTCATCCACCAGCCGAGCTATTCGATGCTCAATCGCTGGGTCGAGGAGGATGGGCTGCTCGACACGCTGGAGGGGCTCGGCATCGGCTCGATCGTGTTCTCGCCGCTGGCGCAGGGCATGCTGACCGACAAATATCTCGGCGGCATCCCCGAGGGCAGCCGCGCATCCCAGGGCAAGTCGTTGCGACCGGCCTTCATCAACGACAAGTCGATCGCCAACATCAAGGCGCTCAACGCCATTGCCGGCCGCCGCGGCCAGACCTTGGCGCAGATGGCGCTGGCCTGGGTGCTGCGCAAAGGCCGCGTGACCACGGCGCTGATCGGGGCCAGCCGGCCGGAACAGGTGGAGGATTGCGTCGGCGCGCTCAAGGCGCTCGAGTTCTCCGACGCCGAGCTCGCCGAGATCGACAGCCACGCCCGCGAGTCCGACATCAACCTCTGGGCGGCTTCGGCCGAACGCAAGGGACCGCCGCGCAAGTAGCGATCAGCTGACGAACCATCTCGTCGGGGCGCGCACCAGAAGGGATGCGCTGCTGCGGAAACAGTGGCAAAATCGCTCGTTCGTCGTTATCTCAGGGGAATTGAAGTCGTTCGCGAGATCTGCCGCGAGCGTCGATTGGGCGAACAAGATGACGGCAAGAGATGCGCTGACCAAGAACCAGCTCTGCGTGCTCGAGAAGCTCGAGGCATCCAGCGGACCGCTCAGCGCCTATACTTTGCTCGACCAGCTGCGCGAGCGCGGTTTCCGCGCGCCGCTGCAGGTCTACCGGGCGCTCGACACGCTGGTGAAGTCCGGCTTCGTGCACCGGCTCGAAAGCCTAAACTCCTTCGTTGCCTGCGCCGAGCCGCACGACCACAGCCATTCGATGACGGCCTTCGCCATTTGCGACAATTGCGGCCAGGTGACCGAGATGTCCGACCACGATGTCGGCCACCGGCTGGACGAATGGGTGCGCTCGACGGGATTTGCCGCCAAGAAGGCGGTGATCGAGTTTCGCGGTGTGTGCGCCAAGTGCAGGGCTGAGGCTGCGTAAGCCTTCACTTCGTCATACTAGGGCGGAGCAAGGAGCGAAGCGACGCGCGCAGACCCTAGGATCCATTCCGTGACATACACGCACCGCCACGGTGCAGAATCTGCATTGACAAGCGGCGTGCTCGGCAAGCTATCCACCACCGCCGCGCACTACGGCGCGCGTCGCGGCATGGATCCTCGGGTCTGCGCGCGTCGCTTCGCTCCTTGCTCCGCCCGTGGATGACGAACGAACGTGAGACGCCTAATGCGCCTCGTCCCAGTTGTCGGCGGCTCGCGCATCGACATGCAGCGGCACCGACATCGAGACCGCCGGCATCGGCGCATTCTCCATCACCTTGCGCACCACGGGGATCGTCGCCTCGACCTCCGCTTCCACCGTCTCGAAGATAAGCTCGTCGTGGACCTGCAACAGCATGCGGGCCGAGAGCTTCGCCTTCTCCAGCGCTTCTTCCATATGCACCATGGCGCGGCGGATGATGTCGGCGGCGGTGCCCTGGAGCCTGGCGTTGATCGAGGCGCGCTCGTTGAAGGCGCGCACCGACGGGTTGGAAGCCCTTATCTCCGGATAGTGGATGCGGCGGCCGAAGATCGTCTCGACGAAACCGTTCTCCCGCGCATAGGCCTTGGTCTCCTCGATATAGTCCCGGATGCCCGGAAAACGCTCGAAATAGCGTTTGATGTAGGCGCCCGCCTCTTCGCGCGGGATCGACAGCTGGTTGGCGAGGCCGAAAGCCGAGATGCCGTAGATGATGCCGAAATTGATCGCCTTGGCGCGCCGGCGCACTTCCGAAGGCATGCCTTCGACCGGCACATTGAACATTTCCGACGCGGTGATGGCATGGATGTCGGCGCCGTCGGCGAAGGCCTGTTTGAGCTGCGGGATTTCGGCGACATGCGCAAGCACGCGCAATTCGATCTGGCTGTAGTCGGCCGAGACCAGCTTGTGGCCTTTCTCCGCAATGAAGGCGGTCCTGATCTTGCGGCCTTCTGCCGTGCGCACCGGGATGTTCTGCAGATTGGGATCGGAGGATGACAGCCGCCCGGTGGTGGTTGCTGCCAGCGCATAGGAAGTGTGGACGCGGTTGGTGCCGAGGTTGATGAAACCGGGCAGCGCGTCGGTATAGGTCGACTTCAGCTTGGTGAGCTGGCGCCAGTCGACGATCTTGCGCGGCAGCTCGTGGCCCTCGGCGGCGAGATCTTCTAAAAGCTGGGCCGAGGTCGACCATTGGCCGGTCTTGGTCTTCGAGCCGCCTGGCAGCCCCATCTTGCCGAACAATATGTCGCCGAGCTGTTTTGGCGAGCCGATGTTGATGCGCTCGCCGACGATCCCGTAGATCTCTTCCTCGACGCGGGCCGCGCCTTGAGCCAGCTCGCCGGAAAGCCGCGACAGGATCTGGCGGTCGACCGAGATGCCGCGCTGCTCCATGCGGGCAAGCACGGGCACAAGCGGCCTTTCCAGACGCTCATAGACGGAAACGAGGCCCTTGGCGGCAAGCCTCGGCTTCAGCACCCGCCAGAGCTGCAGCGCCAGGTCGGCCTGCTCGGCAGCGTAGGCGGTCGCGCGTTCGATATCGACCTGATCGAAGCCGATGGCGCTCTTGCCCGAGCCGGCGAGCTCCTTCTTCGAGGCCGGCGCGTGGCCGAGCCACTTCTCCGACAGCGAGACGAGGTCGTGACCGCCGGATGTGCCGGCATCGAGCACGTAGGAGATCAGCATCGTGTCGTCGAACGGACCGATCTCGATGCCGTGCCGGCTCATCACGACAATGTCGTATTTCATATCCTGGACGATCTTGAGGACCGATCGGTCCTCAAGCAGCGGCTTCAGCAGCGCCAGCGCCTTGCGGACCGGGATCTGGTTCTCCAGCATGCCGCCGCCGAGCAGGTCGCCATTGCCGCTCTTGTGGGCGAGCGGCACATAGACGGCGCGGCCAGGCGCGAGCGCCATGGACAGGCCGATCAGGTCCGCCCGCATCGGGTCGGACGAGCTGGTCTCGGCGTCGAACGCAAGGACACCGGCCTCGCGGGCTTCAGCTATCCAGGCCTCGAGCGCGGCCGTGTCGCGAATGGGCGCATAGGCCGAAGGGTCGATCTTGCGGGCGGCTGCCTGCTCCAGCCGCAGGGCAGAGAGGAGCGATGGGGTATCGCCTTGCGGCGGCGCGTCCTCGCCCCTGACCGGCGCAGCCGGTTTAATGGCGTCGCCCTGTGTGGACGCGATCGGCCTTGGCACCGGCGGTGCGCCGGCGCCGACATCGGGGCCATGCGCGGTATCGGCGCGCTCGATGGTGACGGCGGTGGCCTGGACGTCGCCAATGTCGGTTGCGGTCGCTTCGGCGACGCGTCGGGTCAGTGTGGTGAACTCCATCGTCTTCAGGAAGCCGATCAGCTTCGGGCCATCCGGCGCATGCAGGACAAGATCGTCCAGCCCTTCCTTCAGCGGCACGTCGTTCTTCAACGTCACCAACTCGCGCGAGATGCGCGCCTTGTCGGCATTGGCGATGATGGTCTCGCGCCGTTTCTCCTGCTTGATCTCCGAAGCGCGCGCCAGCAGCCCGTCAAGGTCGCCGAACTGTTCCAGCAATTGCGCCGCGGTCTTCGGGCCGATGCCCGGCACGCCCGGAACATTGTCGACCGAGTCGCCGGTCAGCGCCTGCAGGTCGATCATCTTTTCGGGCGGCACGCCCCATTTCTCGATCACCTCGGGAATGCCGATCTGGCGATCCTTCATCGGGTCGTACATGCCGACCGTCGGACCGACCAACTGCATCAGATCCTTGTCGGAGGAGATGATGGTGGTATCAGCGCCGGCTTCGCAAGCCAGCCGGCAATAAGTCGCGATGATATCGTCGGCTTCAAAACCCTCCGTCTCTATGCAAGGGACATTGAAGGCTGCGGTCGCCTGGCGGATCAGGCCGAATTGCGGGATCAGGTCTTCCGGCGGCGCAGAGCGGTTGGCCTTGTATTCGGGGTAGAGATCGCTGCGGAAGGTTTTCGACGAATAGTCGAAGATGACGGCGAAATGCGTCGGCACCACGCCGACATCGGTGTTGCGGGCGTCCTGCATCAGCTTCCACACCATGTTGCAGAAGCCGAGCACGGCGCTGGTCGGCAGGCCGTCGGATTTGCGGTTGAGCGGCGGAAGCGCGTGATAGGCGCGGAAAATGTAGCCGGAGCCGTCGACGAGGAAGAGGTGATCGCCTTTTTTCATGCCGGCAGGGATAGCGCGGCCCGGCTTCGCGGTCCATGGCTAAGGCTGTGGAACCCACCGGTTCGGGCAACACCCCTGACACATCCTGTCCGGCTGGAAATTTGCCGCTCACGGGTATGTTACAAAAGTGTAATTTTCGTGCCCTTGAATCGCCATGTTCACAGACCCAAATACACGTCATCGGCAGTTTTTCGCCGAAGTCCGGAGTAAGGCCCGTCCCCCGCCTATCCCGGGCAAACTGCGGCAGCCTATCCCCCCTCTCCGGGCTGCCGCAACGTTTCGAGTAGAGACCGCCGTGGTTCCCCCTCCACCACGGCGGTTCTTTTTTGCCTTCAGGCAAGCCTTTGCCGCTTGGTCCAATGATCGCGGGCTTTTCGTTTTCGGCATGGCCCTTTAGGGTCTGCCCAAAATCGAAAGGCAAAAAGCATGTCCAGAATTTCCCCCGTCCTCGACCGTCTCGACCAGAATCTCGACCAGAGCCTGGAGCGGCTGTTTGGCCTGCTCGGCATCAAGTCGATCTCCACCGATCCGGCCTTTGCCGCCGATTGCCGCGCAGGCGCCGAATGGCTGGTCGCCGAGCTCAAGCTGATCGGCTTCGACGCGAGTGTGCGCGATACGCCTGGACATCCGATGGTGGTGGCGCATCACGAGGGACCGGCGGGCGCGCCGCATGTGCTGTTCTACGGCCATTATGACGTCCAGCCGGTCGATCCGATCGAATTGTGGGAAACCGATCCGTTCGCGCCGTCGATCAAGGAGATCGAGCCCGGTCGCAAAGTGATCACCGGCCGCGGCTCGGCCGACGACAAGGGCCAGCTGATGACCTTCGTCGAGGCCTGCCGCGCGTGGAAGCAGGTGCATGGCAACCTGCCTTGCCGCGTCACTATCCTGTTCGAAGGCGAGGAGGAATCCGGCTCGCCGTCGCTGAAGCCGTTCCTGGAAGCCAACGCGGCCGAGCTGAAGGCGGATTTCGCGCTGGTCTGCGACACCAGCATGTGGAACCGCGAGACGCCGTCGATCTGCGTGTCGCTGCGCGGCATGGTTGGCGAGGAGATCACCGTCAACGCGGCCAACCGCGACCTGCATTCGGGCCTCTATGGCGGTCCCGCCGCCAATCCGATCCGCATCCTGGCCAAGGTCCTGGCGGATATTCACGACAAGGACGGCCGCGTCACCATTGCGGGCTTCTATGACGGCGTCGAGGAGACGCCTTCGCAGGTGCTGAAATCTTGGGACGGGCTCGGCGAGACGGCCGAGACCTTCCTCGGACCGGTCGGCCTCTCCATTCCGGCCGGCGAAAAGGGGCGCTCGGTGCTCGAGCTCACCTGGGCGCGGCCGACCGCGGAATTCAACGGCATCATCGGCGGTTATACCGGCAAGGGTTTCAAGACGGTAATCCCGGCGCAAGCGTCGGCGAAAGTGTCGTTCCGGCTCGTGCACAAGCAGGACCCGAAGAAGATCCGCGCCGCCTTCCAGGCCTTCGTGCGCGAGCGCATCCCGGCCGATTGCTCGGTCGAATTCCACCCGCATGGCGGCTCGCCGGCGATCCAGCTCTCCTACGACTCGCCGTTCCTGGCCAAGGCCAAGGATGCGCTGTCCGACGAATGGGAGAAGCAGGCGGTCACCACCGGCGGCGGCGGCTCCATTCCCGTGGTCGGCGATTTCCAGACCTATCTCGGCATGGAATCGCTGCTGGTCGGCTTCGGCCTCGACGACGACCGCATTCATTCGCCGAACGAGAAATACGAGCTGACCTCGTTCCACAAGGGACAGCGGTCCTGGGCGCGCATTCTCGACGCGCTGACCCGCTGAGCGAAAATCAGGAAAACCTTGAAATTCAACTTTCTGTTGATTTTTCTTCGGATCGCGGCGAGGACGAATTAGCTAGCGCGAAGTGCCGCGGCGTTGCGAGGATGCCCCAACGCCGCAGGCGCGACCCGGAGAAGAGAATGACCGATATCCGTTTCCACAAAAACGATCTGCCCGACCTGTCGCGATACAATGTCGGGGCGGTGGCCATCGACACGGAAACGCTGGGGCTCAACCCGCATCGCGACCGGCTCTGCGTAGTGCAGATCTCGCCCGGCGACGGCAGCGCCGATATCATCCAGATCGCACCAGGCCAGAAGGAGGCGCCGAACCTCGCCAGCCTGCTGCGAAACAACACGATCACCAAGCTGTTTCACTACGGCCGCTTCGACATCGCCGTGCTCTACCATGCCTTCGGCGTGATGGCCGAGCCGGTGTTCTGCACCAAGATCGCCTCACGGCTCACCCGCACCTATACCGACCGCCACGGGCTGAAGGATCTCTGCGGCGAACTGCTCGGCATCGGCCTGTCCAAGGTGCAGCAATCCTCCGACTGGGCGGCCGAAACGCTCTCGCCCGAACAGCTCGAATATGCCGCCTCGGACGTGCTCTACCTGCACAGGTTGCGCGAGGTGCTGGGCGCGCGCCTGGCGCGCGAGAACCGCACCAAGGAGGCGGACGCCTGCTTCCGTTTCCTGCCGACGCGCGCCAAGCTCGACCTTATGGGCTGGGCTGAGGAAGATATTTTCGCGCATAGTTGAGGGACGAAGGTCCGTCGACCCAGCCCGTGGAGAAGTGAAATGGCAGAGCGCAAACCGATCGCGAGCGCGCCCAAGGACGGCTCCAAAGTCACGATCATGTGGAAGGACCGCGACGGTGTCGTCAATGAATCCGTCGGGCAATATCGCGACGGCGGCTGGTGGGTCTACACCGACAGCGACACGCAGAAGAAAGTCGAACCGACGAGCTGGCGGCCGGCAACCGATGATGGGGACGACGGCCAGTAGGTGATCCTCACCTGACGATTTCAGGGCGGGCGCGAGGCTTGGCCGCAACAAGGGGGCGCAATGAGACAGAACACGCTCTATCTCATCATCCGGGCGCTGGTCGCGATTGTCATCGCGCTCGGCATCTATGTCTATCGCGAGCAGACCAGGCCGAAAGGCGTCGAGCTCAAGATCGACGACAAGGGCATTTCGATCCAGCAGAATTGACCATGGTGGCCAGCCGGGAGGCCGGCGCGGTGAGGGGCTAGACCGGCTTTGCGAGACGACATTGCGCCGGGGGGATTTCGGCCAGAGATACAGGGGCTGCGCGGGCTTGCCGTCGCCTTTGTGGTGATTTTCCACATCTGGCCGGCAGCACTCCCCGGCGGCTATGTCGGGGTCGACATCTTCTTCGTCATCTCCGGCTTCCTGATCACCGGCCTGCTCACCCGCATGGCGCTCAGCGAGGACGGCATCTCGCTCGTCGGCTTTTACACGCGCCGGGTCAGGCGGCTGCTGCCGGCGGCGATCGTCGCCCTCTTGGTCACGCTCGCTGGAACGCTGCTGTTCGTGTCAGACGCATGGTGGGAAGAAACCGCCAAACAGGTGATCGCAAGCGCGATCTACATGCAGAACTGGCGGCTTGCCGAACAGGCCGTGGATTATCTCGGCGCCGAGGACGCGCCGAGCCCCGTGCAGCATTTCTGGTCGCTGTCGATCGAGGAGCAGTTCTACATCGTCTGGCCGCTGCTTATGATGGCGGCGCTGTGGTGGGCCAGGCGTCGCGGACATTCGCCGATGCAGACGCTCGTCTTTCTGCTCGGCGTGGTCATGGCGGGCTCGCTCGCGGCTTCCGTCGCTCTCACCCGATCCGATCCGGCTTGGGCCTATTTCGTCACCCACACGCGGATCTGGGAGCTGGCGCTCGGCGGGCTGCTGGCGCTGACCCTCGATCGGTTCAAGCCGAACGGGGGCGTGCGGACAGCGATGGCTGTCGCCGGCATGTTGGCGGCGCTCGCATCGGCGATGCTGTTTTCAACGTCGACCGATTTTCCGGGCTTCAAGGCACTATTGCCCACGCTCGGCGCGGCTCTGATCATTGCGGCCGGCAGCGTACGCGTGGGCCGCTTCCGTGGCCTGGATATCACGGCGCTGCGCTATATCGGCGATCGGTCTTATTCGATCTACCTGTGGCATTGGCCGCTGATCATTTTTTACGCCGCGCAGCGCGGCGCGATCGACCTTGCCGATGGTCTTCTGCTGATCGTCGCCACCCTGGTGGTTTCCGAACTCTCCTATCGCTTCGTCGAACAGCCCTATCGCCATTCGCGCTCGTCCCGGGCATGGCGGCCGCTGATCGACGGCACCGTGGCGGCGGGGTTGTGCGTGGCGGTGGCCGGCGGACTCGTCTACGCGATCGACCGGCAGCCCATCGACACCGGACTGATCGGAACGCCGAATTATCCAGGACCTGCGGCCTTGCTGGCGAACGCTGTCGTCCCCCAGGGCGTCAAGCCGTTGCCGCCTTTGAGCAAGATCGGCAGCGACGTGCCCGTCATCTACAGGATGAAGTGTCATCAGCAGCAGAAGGGAACCGACGCGACCGGTTGCCTGCTCGGCGACCCGGCGGGGACGACGACCATCGTCGTGATGGGCGATTCCCACGCGGCGCAATGGGTGCCGGCAGTCGACAAAATCGCCAAGGACAGAAAATGGAGGCTCGTCACCTTCACCAAGGCGGCATGCCCGGTAACCCGGGTCACCATCCTTGACGACGGCAAGCCGTATCAGCAATGCGCGCTGTGGCGGGAGAAAGTTCTCGCTGAAATCGCCAAATTGAAGCCCGATTTCGTGATCACCAGCCAGAGCAACTATACCAGCGTTGCCCAGGGCGCGATGATTGAGGGATTGCGCAGCGTCTGGGGCGAGCTCACAAGTCAGGGCGTGCGCGTCGTCGCCATCCGCAACACACCTTTCAGCCTGTTCGACCCGCGCACCTGCCTGGGCACGGACCCGGCCAAATGCATCAATCCGCGCGCCGAGGTCGAACGGGAAAACATCTACGCGCTCGCCGCCCGGTCCGTGGCCGGGGTGACCTTGGTCGACATGAACGATGCGCTATGCAGCAAGGACAGCTGCCCGGCGGTGGTCGGCAACATCGTCGTGCTGCGCGACAACCATCATCTCACGGCAACCTACGCGCTGGCGCTGGCTCCCTACCTGGCCAAGGCAGCGGGACTTTGAGCAACGTCGCAACGAGACTGCCGCAGGGCCGTCGACTTGGCTGCGAACGACACCGCGAGACCGTTGGATTCAGAAAATCCTAAGGGTTTTCAAAACGCTGCATAAACCCTGCTTTAACCCGCCTTTAAACCGCCGCATCTAGTCTTCAACCCGAACGCCATCGGCACCCGGGGGCAGGTTAGCAAGAGCGCATGGCGAACCGCAGAGACAGTCGCATCGAACCGAGCTTCGAGGAGGCGCCGCGCGCGAAATCCTCCGAAGGCTTTTCGGTGAGCGAGGAGGATCGCGTCGTGCCGCGCAGCCGTAAATCCACTGCAAAGGGCAGATCCGCAAAGAAATCACGCGGTCGCGGCCGCGACCGCAGCCGGCGGGGCTTGCTCGGCATCGCAACCCGCCTGGTCTACTGGTGCTTCGTGCTTTGTATTTGGGGCGGCATCGCGGCGGCCGGCATCGTCGTCTATTACGGTGCTAAGATGCCGGCGGCGACCACTTGGTCGATCCCCGACCGCGCGCCCAACATCAAGATCGTGTCGGTCGATGGCGGGCTGATCGCCAATCGCGGCATGTCGGGCGGCGAGGCCGTCGGCCTGCACGAAATGTCGCCTTATATCCCGCAAGCCGTCGTCGCCATCGAGGACCGCCGCTTCTATTCGCATTTCGGCATCGACCCGATCGGGCTTTCACGCGCCATGGTCACCAACGTTCTCGGCGGTCATTTCTCGCAGGGCGGCTCGACGCTGACGCAGCAGCTGGCGAAGAACCTGTTCCTGACGCCGGACCGCACGCTGGAGCGCAAGGTGCAGGAAGTGCTGCTCGCGCTGTGGCTCGAACACAAGCACAGCAAGGACCAGATCCTCGAAATGTACCTCAACCGGGTCTATTTCGGATCCGGCGCCTATGGCGTGGAAGCGGCTTCGCGGCGCTATTTCGGCAAGAGCGCGCGCGACGTGAGCCTTTCGGAGGCCGCGTTGCTGGCCGGGCTGCTCAAGGCGCCGTCCAAGCTTTCGCCGGCGCGCGACCCGAAGGCGGCCGAGGAGCGGGCGCAGCTCGTGCTCGCGGCCATGCGCGCGGAGGGCAAGATCAGCGACAAGGAATACAAGGTGGCGCTGAGCGCGCCGGCGACGCGCGCGCCGTCCTACTGGACCGGCTCCGAGAACTATGTCGCCGACACGGTGATGGAGGAGCTTCCCGATCTCATCGGCGAGGTGCGCGGCGACATCATCGTCGACACCACTGTCGACTTGACCCTGCAGAAGCTTGCCGAACAGTCGATCCGCCGGCTGATCGACGAAAGCGGCAAGAAGCTCAACGTCAGCCAAGGGGCACTCGTGTCGATCGACGATTCCGGCGCGGTGCGCGCCATGGTCGGCGGCTATGATTATTCGACCAGCCAGTTCGACCGCGCCTCGGAAGCGCGCCGGCAGCCGGGCTCGGCCTTCAAGCCGTTCGTCTACATGGCGGCGCTGGAGGCCGGCCGCACGCCGGACAGCATCCGCAACGACGCGCCGATCAAAATCGGCAAATGGACGCCGGACAATTACGGCGGCAAATATTACGGCAAGGTGACGCTGGCCACGGCTTTGGCCAAGTCGCTGAACTCAGTGGCGGCGCAGCTCACCATGGAAGTCGGGCCCGACGCGGTGGTGGAAGCCGCGCATCGCATGGGCATCCAGTCCGACCTGCAGGCCAACACCTCGATCGCGCTCGGCACCTCGGAGGTGACGCCGCTGGAGCTGACTTCCGCCTACGTCCCGTTCGCCAATGGCGGCTACAAGCCGGACGTCCATTTCATTCGGCGCATCACCACCGGCGAGGGCAAGGTGCTTTACGAGAACAGCGGCGGCAGCGCGCCGCGCGTCGTCAAGGCCGACACCGTCGGCATGATGAATTCGATGATGACCGGCACGGTCGAGATCGGCACCGCCAAGAAGGCGGCGTTCAACTGGCCTTCGGCCGGCAAGACCGGCACCAGCCAGAACTCGCGCGACGCCTGGTTCGTCGGCTACACCGCCAATCTCACCACCGGCGTGTGGTTCGGCAATGACGACGGCAGCCCGATGAAGAAGGTCACCGGCGGCGCCCTGCCGGCGCAGGCCTGGCATGAATTCATGGTGGCCGCGCATGAGGGCGTGCCTGTGCGACCGCTGCCCGGCACCTGGAAGTCGACGCCGTCCGACACGATCGTGCCGGACGAGATCCCGTCGGCGGACGCCTCGCAGCCGCCGCCTGCGCCGCCGGCGGCCGTCGGCCAGTCACAGCCTGCTGCTCGATCGCAGCCTGTCGCCCAGGCGCCCGCACGCCCGGTGCGGACCGCGCGACCTGCCGAGACCGTCGATGCCGCCGGCTTCGATATGCCGAGCGACAGCGGCGAGACCGCCTCGATCAAGCATCCAGTGCCGCCCGGCAATGTCGGCGGCCCGACGAAAAAGCGCCAGACTTCGATCCTCGATATTCTGAGCGGCGGTTAGAGCGGCAACTTCACCTCTCGCAATGGCAAGCGCCTTCGGCTACATGTCCGGCCGGAGACAAAAACCATGGCCGAGACCGACAGCAGAAAAACAATCGTGCTCACCGGCGCCAGCCGCGGCATCGGCCATGCGACGGTGAAGCGCTTTTCGCGCGAGGGCTGGCGCGTCATCACCTGCTCGCGCCAGGCCTTTGCCGAGGACTGTCCATGGCCGGCCGGTCCCGAGGACCACATCAAGGTCGACCTCGCCGACCAGGAGGATGTCGGCATCGCCGTTTCGGAAATCCGTCACCGGCTTGAGGCGCATGGCGGACAGCTGCACGCCCTGGTCAACAACGCCGGCATTTCGCCGAAGCTGAAAGACGGCAGGCGCATGGACTCGATCGAGACGCCGATGCATGTCTGGCGCGACGTGTTCCAGGTCAATTTCTTCGCGCCGATCATGCTGGCAAGGGGGCTGTTCAAGGAACTCGCCGCTGCCAAGGGCTCGATCGTCAATGTCACCTCGATCGCCGGCACACGTGTGCATCCGTTCGCCGGCACGGCCTATGCCACATCGAAAGCGGCGCTCGGCTCGCTGACGCGCGAGATGGCACATGACTTCGGCCCGCACGGCATCCGCGTCAACGCGATCGCGCCGGGCGAGATCGACACGGCGATCCTTTCGCCCGGCACCGACAGAATAGTCGAGACGATCCCGCTGAGACGACTGGGCGCCACTTCGGAAGTTGCCGACATCATCTTCTTCCTGTGCTCGGGCCAGGCGTCCTACGTGACCGGCTCGGAGATCCACATCAATGGCGGCCAGCACGTTTGATTGGCTGACTTCAGGTCATGGTGACAACGGCCTTGCCGCTGAAGCTGCGTTGCCGCAGCGCGTCCAGGGCCCGGCCGATCTCCGTCCACGGCACGGTCATGGCCACGCGCGTTTCGAGCCTGCCGGCCGCGACAAGATCGAGCAGCGCGGCGATGTCGGCGCCGATGGCTGAACCGGACGTGTAATAGGCGAAGGTCTGAAGCCTCGCGCCTTCGTGGCCCGGAACGAACTGACGGAAACCGATCGGCGTGAGCTCGCCGCTGCTCGAACCGAACATGACGATGGTCCCGCCGGGCGCGATGCGTTCGATCGCATCGGCGAGGCTTTTGCCGCCGACCGACTCGGTGATCAGCGAAAAGGATCCCTCGGCCAGTTCGATCGACTCGACGACCTGCCCGGCGCCCAGATCGCGAAGGTCATCGTGATGCCGCGCCGAAGCGACCGCTGTCACTGAAGCGCCTTGCTCGCTGGCGATCTGGACCTGGAAGCGGCCGACCGCGCCGCTTGCGCCGGTGATCAGGACCTGCTGTCCGGCGAGATCGCCGCCATGGCGCAAGGTTCTCAGCGCCGTCGTGCCCGCGACCGGAAGCGTGGCTGCGGACGCGAAGCTAACCGCGTCCGGCACGACGGCAAGACGATCGGTCGGAACCGCGACCCGTTCGGCCCAGCCGACCTGGTCGACCAAAGCGGCAACGCGCGTGCCCGCAGTCGGGCCCGAGCCATCGGCCGCCGCGCGCTCGACAATGCCGGCGATGTCCTGGCCAGGTATCCACCCGTCCGGTCGGATGCCGAGCAGGCGCAGTTCGCCATGATTCAACGATGTTGCATGAACTGTCACCAACGCTTCATTTCCATTGCAGTTTGGGTGATCGACGTTGGTGAGCTTCAGCCGGTCGGGGCTGTCGGAAGAGATGGCGAGAGCGAGCATGGGCCCCATCCTTTTGAAATTGGCGTTTGGGAGTCGCGATCGATTGACGAATTGGCTGGAGCCTATCGACTTTCCTGGTTGAAGAATTTAGAGATAAGGCCAGATGATCGCTGAAAGCAGTCAAGGATGAGACAGCCGCTTCGCTGGCCCTGGCTGGATTTCGACGTCGACGATGTGGCTGCGCCGGCGATGGCCGTTGGCGTCGATGTCACCGAGACCAGGGCCGAGGCGCGTGAGCATTGGCACCGCAAGGCGCAGCTCGTCTTCGCGCTCGGCGGCGGCGTCACCTGCCGCGTTCCGAGCGGGCTTTGGATGGTGCCGCCGCATTGCGGGGTGTGGGTGCCGAGCCGCATGGAACACAGCAACATCGCGACGGCGAATGCGCGGATTTTCTTCGTCTATATCGAGCCCGGCGCCGCCGACCTGCCGGACCGGTGCTGCACGCTTTCGATCTCGCCGCTGCTGCGCGAGTTGATCATCGAACTGTCGGAGTGCGCGCCGGACGATGCGCGCGGCGATTTCCTGGGAAGCATGCTGCTCGCGGAACTGCCGCGTATGCCTGTGCAGCAATTGCATTTGCCGATCTCGGCCGAGCCGCGGCTGCGGCGGATCGCCGAAGCGCTGGCCGACGACCCCGCCGATCGCAGCACGTTGGCGCAATGGGCCGGCCGCGTCGCGCTCAGCGAGAGCAGCCTGGCGCGGCTCGTTGTGAAGGAGACGGGCCTGAGTTTCGGACGCTGGCGCCAGCAGCTGCATCTGATCGTGGCGCTTCGGGAGCTGTCTTCCGGCGCCAGCGTGCAGCAGGTGTCGGGCGATCTCGGCTATGAATCCGTGACCGCTTTCATCACCATGTTCAAAAAGGCGCTGGGCAAGCCGCCGGCAAAATACCTCAGCGATATCGCGCAGAATGGCGGCTCCGCGTTCCTGGCCTGACATCCATCAAGCGGGCTGCGGATCGATCTCCATGCCAGGCGCGGCCGGATCGGTGGTCTTGCCGGTCACCACCTCGACGATGCCGCGGGCTATCTCGCGCTCGCCCATGATCACGATGTCTGCGCCGAGCCCTTTGAGATGCTCGACCTCGGCATCGGAATGAGCGCGGGCAATGACGTTGATCGCCGGATTGGCCGTGCGGGCCCGAAGCACGATCTGGCCGGCTTCGAAGGCGTTGGGAATGGCGAGGATCAGCCGCTTGGCGCCTTCCGGGTTGGCGGCAGCGAAGACGTCCGCATTGGCAGCGTTGCCGGCGACGGTCTCGACGCCGTCGTCGCGCAGCTTGGCCAGCGTCTTGTCGGCGTCCTCGATCACCAGGAACGGCAGGGCGGCTTCCTTCAGCGCAGCGCCCACAAGGCTGCCGACGCGGCCGTAGCCGATGAGGATGGAATGGCCGGCGAGGGTCGTCTTCGGCGGCGAGCCGTCTTCCTTTTCTGGAGCCGCCGACACCGAAGCGACCTGGCCGGGCTCGGTCGCCGGGCCGATAGGCCGTTGCTCTTCGGCCGGCGCGGCCTTGCCGGCGCGCTTTTCCAGCCACGGCTTCATCCAGTCGACAACGAGGAACATCAGCGGGTTGAGCAGGATCGAGAGGATGGCGCCAGCGAGGATCAGGTCGCGGCCCTGCTCGGGCAACAGTTTCAGGCCGACGCCAAGCTCGGCCAGGATGAAGGAGAATTCGCCGATCTGGGCAAGGCTCGCCGAAATCATCAGCGCGGTCGCGATCGGATAGCGGAAGGCGATCACGATTACGAAAGCGGCGATCGACTTGCCGATAATGATGACGGCCAAGGTGGCGAGGATCGGCAGGCCGTTGCTGATCAGGCTGAACGGGTCGAACAGCATGCCGACCGAGACGAAGAACAGCACCGAGAAAGCGTCGCGCAGCGGCAGCGATTCTTCCGCCGCGCGGTGGCTGAGCTCGGATTCGCTCATGATCATGCCGGCGAAGAAGGCGCCGAGCGCCAGCGAGACGCCGAACAGCTTCGCCGCGCCGAAGGCGACGCCGAGCGCGATGGCCAGCACCGCGAGCCGGAACAATTCCCGGGAGCCGGTGTGAGCGACGTAATGCAGGATCCACGGAATGACCCTGCGGCCGACCACCAGCATGACGACGACGAAGGCGGCGACCTTGGCGAGCGTGACGCCGACCACGCCCCAAATGCCGTAGCTGGCGGGCAGCGAAAGCAGGCTCGCATGGTCGTCGACCTGCGGCTGGCCCCCGAGCACGCCGGCGAGCGCCGGCAAGAGCACCAGCGCCAGCACCATGGCGAGATCCTCGACGATCAGCCAGCCGACGGCGATGCGGCCGCGCTCGGTCTCGATCAGCCGCCGCTCCTGCATGGCGCGCAAAAGCACCACGGTCGAGGCGACCGAAAGCGCCAGGCCAAAGACCAGGCCGGCGCCAAGCGACCAGCCGAGCAGCCAGGCAAGTCCGACGCCGAGCAGGGTCGCAAAGCCGATCTGCACGATGGCGCCCGGCACCGCGATGGCGCGGACGGACAGAAGGTCCTTCAGCGAAAAATGCAGGCCGACGCCGAACATCAAAAGGATGACGCCGATTTCCGCGAGCTCGTTGGCGAGGCTGGCGTCGGCGACGAAGCCGGGCGTGTTCGGACCGACAAGGACGCCAGCGACAAGATAGCCGACGAGCGGCGGGATGCGGAAACGGTTGGTTAACGCCCCGAAGACGAATGCAAGCCCCAGACCGGCGACGATGGTGGCGATAAGGGGCGTGTCATGCGGCATTGTCTTTTGCGCGCCTTTCGAAAAGTTGCGATGTCGGATGGGCGCCCGCCGAGGCCGTCGCCTTCGGCAATATGATGGAGGCAGCGGCGATGATGCAACCGCCGCCGCGCAGAATTCGACGCTGAAGCAGGCGCTTCGCGCGGAATCTGCGACGCGCGGCCAGAGACGGCTTCCGGGCTCTGTTTTGCCCTCAGCCGCTTTCCTTTCGCCGATTCATGCCGCCTGGAGCAGGTTCTCGATGTCGGGAATCGTATGGTTCGTGAGTGTCTTCGGGATTTCCGCCTGCACCTTCTCGCAAACCTCCTTGTGCAGTTTCTGGCGCATCTCGCCAAGCACCTGCGGCGGCGCGATCAGCACGACCGCGTCGAACGCGCCGCGGTGCGCCAGCTTGTAGAGCCGGTCGGCAATCTCGACGGCGAAGCGCTCCTTGCCGAGACGGTGCCAGTCGGTTTCCTCGACGGCGCTGCGCGGACCCTCGTTGCTCTGGCGGCCCGGCTTGTCGCTGCCTTGCTCGCGCGTGGCGGGGTTCTCCTGCTCCATCTCCTGCACCACTTCGAGGTTCGGGAACTTGGCGTCGCCCTGGTTGCGCAGGAAAAGCGCCTTTTCGCCATCAGCCACGATGACCCACAGTCCGTGTTTCAGCTTGATGCTCATGGCGTTCCTCCTTGCTTGCTGCTTGCCGATAGATGGAGCTTGGGATCCGCAAATGGATTGCTAGGCAAACGAGCCGCGAGGCATGATTGTTCCGATCCGGCGATGGCGTCGCGATCGCTTCCGGCAGACTCGGTCGAGCGCCTATCCCGCAGGGTCAGCTTTAATCTACTAACTTAGTAGAATTTAGAATAAACTGTTTTGCGGCTTTCTCGGTCAGGCGCTAAAAATTACGACGGATCAAGGCTGTTTCTTATGCCGCTCCGGCCGTCTCACCGTCAAAGTAGAATTTTTTTCTCTGGGCCTTCGCAGTTGCGAAAAAGCGATTGCCTGCCGTTCGGCGACGCGCGAGTGCTTGCCTTCTGATTTTGGGCGTGGCCGCGTAAAACTGCCAAACTATTCCAATATTGCTCATTGCCATGTCGTCAGCCAACGCCAAGCTCAATGCCTTTCCCGTCTTCATGCGGGTCGACGGCGAAGCCGTAGCCATCATCGGCAATGGCGAGGAGGCGCTCGCCAAGGCGCGGCTGCTTTCGCAATCGAGCGCGGTGTTGCGCATCGTTGCCGACGATGCCAGCGACGGCCTGCTGGATTTCATCGCGTCGGCCGGCGCTGTTCACATCAACGCAGCCTATCAGGCCGCGCATCTCCAAGGTGCCGCGCTGGTGTTCGCCGCCAGCGGCGACGAGGCACTCGATCGCCGCGTCGTCGAGGACGCGCGGCGGCTGGGCATTGCGGTCAATGCCGTGGACCGTCCGGAGCTGTGCGATTTCTTCACGCCCGCATTGGTCAATCGGGCGCCGGTGGCGATCGCCATCGGCACAGAGGGCGTCGGACCGGTTCTGGCGCAGATGCTGCGCGGGCGCATCGACCGCATGCTGTCGCCGTCGCTCGGCCGGCTGGCTTCACTTGCCGCGTCTTTTCGCGCCGCCGCCGAGACGCTGCCGAAAGGCAATCGGCGCCGCCGCTTCTGGAGCGATTTCTTCGCCGGTACGCCGGCCAAGGCCATCGAAGCCGGCGACCTCGCCGAGGCGCATGGCGCGGCGCTCGAGCTTTTGGCTCACGATGCTCCGGTCGAGGGACATATCGCGCTGGTCGGCGCCGGTCCGGGTGCCGAGGACCTTTTGACCTTGCGCGCGCATCGCCTGCTGTTGGAGGCCGATGCCATCGTCTACGACGCGCTGGTGCCGGAAGCGATCGTCGCCATGGGGCGCCGCGACGCCGAGCGCCTGCCGGTGGGAAAACGCAAGGGCTGCCATTCCAAGAGCCAGGAAGAGATCAACGCGCTGCTCATCGAGCTGGGCCGCGCCGGTAAGCGCGTGGTGCGGCTGAAGTCCGGCGATCCGCTGGTGTTCGGCCGTGCCGGCGAAGAGATGGCGGCGCTGCGCGAGGCCGGGGTCGCCTATGAGGTGGTTCCGGGCGTCACCGCCTCCTTCGCCGCCGCCGCTGATTTCGAACTGCCGCTGACGCTGCGCGGCGTTTCGTCCTCAATGGTGTTCACCACAGGCCACGACCTCAAGGGCAACTCGCTGCCCGACTGGGCAAAGCTTGCCATCTCCGGCGCGACGGTCGCCGTCTATATGGGCCGTTCAGTCGCGGCGGAAGTCGCGGGCCGACTGATCGAAGCGGGGCTGTCGCCGGACACCGCGGTCGCCGTCGTCGAGAACGCCAGCCTCGCCGGCCGCCGCCGTTTCCACGGCACGCTTGCCGATCTGCCGTCGCTGGAGGCGCGCGCCGATCTCACCGGACCGGTGATGACGATCATCGGCGACGCCGTCGCCGGCGCCAATTTCGGACAATCCGAGCCGCTCGCGGCACATAGGCATGAGGGCGCGGCTTCAACCGTCGCCGAAGGAGTTGAGCAATGAAGGTTCTCACCGCGAACAGGCTCTCCGACGGCATCGCCGTCTGGTACGCCGCCGGCGGCTGGGCGGAGACGGTCGGCCATGCCGATATCGCGCACGACAAGACGGCGGAGGACCGGCTGGAAGCGATCGGCGCCGCGGCCGCCGCCAACAATGAGGTGGTCGACGTCAACATCATCGATGTTGCGATCGTCGACGGATTGGTCGAGCCGGTGCGGCTGCGCGAAAAGATCCGCGCCGCGGGCCCGACCATCCGCACCGATCTCGGCAAGCAGGCGAGCCCGGAAGCGGCACGGGCGGCTTAAACCCAGGAAAAGCAGCGGGCGGACGCGCCCTGAAAGACGAAGCATGTACCGTTACGACGAGTTCGACCAGGATTTCGTACAGGCCCGTGTCGCCGAGTTCAGCGACCAGGTGCAGCGCCGGCTTGCCGGCGAGATCACCGAGGACCAGTTCCGGCCGCTCAGGCTGATGAATGGCGTCTATCTGCAGCTGCACGCCTATATGCTGCGCATCGCCGTGCCCTACGGCACGTTGAACAGCAAGCAATTGCGCATGCTCGGCCACATCGCGCGCAAATACGACAAGGGCTACGGCCATTTCACCACGCGCCAGAACATCCAGTTCAACTGGCCAGCGCTGTCGGACATCCCGGCGATCCTCGCCGATCTGGCGAGCGTCGAGATGCACGCCATCCAGACCAGCGGCAACTGCATCCGGAACGTCACCGCCGACCATTTCGCGGGAGCCGCCGCCGATGAGGTCGCCGATCCGCGCCCCTATGCGGAAATCCTGCGCCAATGGTCGTCGGTGCATCCCGAGTTCTCGTACCTGCCGCGCAAGTTCAAGATCGCGGTGACCGGCGCCGAGCGCGACCGCGCCGCCATCCAGACGCATGACATCGGTCTGCATCTGAAAAAGAACGCCGCCGGCGAGCTGGGCTTTGCCGTCTACGTAGGCGGCGGCCAGGGCCGCACGCCGATGGTGGCGAGAAAGATCCGCGACTTCCTGCCGGAGGCGGAGTTGCTGTCCTACTGCACGGCCATCCTGCGCGTGTACAACCTCTACGGCCGTCGCGACAACAAGTTCAAGGCGCGCATCAAGATCCTGGTGCACGAGACCGGCGTGGAGGAGATCACCCGCCAGGTCGAGGCCGAGTGGCAGGAGCTGAGGGACGCCGAGCTCAAGCTGCCGGAAGCCGATATCCAGGCGATCAACGCCTATTTCGCGCCGCCGGCGCTGGTTTCCCGTCCGGAAGGCGATGATGCGGTGAAACAGGCCAGGCTCGATTCCAAGAGCTTTTCGGAATGGCTCGACCAGAATGTCGTGACGCATCGCCATCCCGACTATGCGGCGGTGACGATCTCGCTCAAGGGCATCGGCGAGGTGCCCGGCGACGCAACGGACAGCCAGATGGAAGCGGTTGCCGACATCGCCGAGAAATACGCCTTCGACGAATTGCGCGTCAGCCACGAACAGAACCTGATCCTGCCGCATGTGGCGCGCGCCGACCTCAAGGCGGTCTACGACGCGCTGGTCGAGATCGGCCTGGCGACAGCCAATTCCAATCTGATCAGCGACATAATCTCCTGCCCGGGCCTCGATTATTGCGCGCTGGCCACGGCGCGCTCGATCCCGGTAGCGCAGGAAATCTCGCGCCGCTTCGCCTCGCTGGAGCGGCAGCGCGAAATCGGCGAGTTGAAGCTGAAGATCTCCGGCTGCATCAATGCCTGCGGCCACCACCATGTCGGTCATATCGGCATTCTGGGCGTGGAGAAGAAAGGCACCGAGCTCTATCAGGTGACGCTCGGCGGCTCGGCCGACGAAAACACATCCGTCGGCGAGATCATCGGCCGCGGCTTCTCCTCCGATGAGATCACCGATGCCATCGAGCAGATCGTCGATACCTATCTCGGCCTTCGGCTCAGTCCTGACGAACGTTTCATCGACGCCTACCGCCGTGTCGGTCCCGCGCCGTTCAAGGAGGCGCTCTATGCTGGCGAAACCAAGGCCGCTTGACCGGACAGGCGAAGTCGAGACCGGCGTTGCCGCCGAGGCAGCGGGGCTCGACGCGCTGTTAGGCCATCTGAAGCCGATCGAGATCATCGAACGGTCGGCGCACGAATTCCGCGGCGCGGTCGCCGCGGTGTCTTCCTTCGGCGCGGACTCCGCCGTGCTGCTGCACATGATTTCGGAGATCGACCGCGCGCTGCCGGTCATCTTCCTCGACACCGGCAAGCATTTCGAGGAGACGCTCGGCTATCGCGACGCGCTGGTCGCCGATTTCGGCCTCACCGACATCAGGGTGATCAAGCCGGAAGAGACCGCGCTCCAACGCGTCGATCCGACCGGCAGGCTGCACGAGACCGACACCGATTCCTGCTGCAATGTGCGCAAGGTCGAGCCGCTGGCGCGCGGCGTCGAACCGTTCCGCGCCTGGTTCACGGGGCGCAAGCGCTTCCAGGCTTCGACGCGCACGGCTTTGCCCGTCTTCGAGGCCGTCGGCTCGCGCATCCGCATCAATCCGCTGGCGCATTGGACGACATCGGACCAGGCCGACTATATGCGGGCGCATGCGCTGCGCGAAAATCCGCTGGTCGCCTATGGCTATCTCTCGATCGGCTGCTTCCCCTGCACGCAGCCGGTGCAGCCGGGCGACGATGCGCGCAGCGGCCGCTGGGCGGGGCACGCCAAGACCGAGTGCGGTATTCACCTCTCCGGTTTGGAGAAGTCGCTGACCGACGCCTCGCTTTAGGGTATATCGCTATTCACGTGATGCCGGTCCGCAAGCGGCTTCCGGTTGCTGGCGGCCTGCCGGCTCGCCTCGAGATTTTGTGACTTTGGGATTTTTGATGACAGGATCGACGACAGCGGGGACCCGCCTCTGGACCCGTGACGGTTTTCGCGAGGATGAGTGGACCCACGCCGAAAGCGCCGAGGCGCTTGCCGGCAACGGCCGTTTCATCCTGCCTCTGCAGGCTTTTCTCGGGCTGGATGAAGACGTTCGCAAATCGGCCAAGGAGCGTCTCGGCGTCCTGCTGCAGCCCGGCGACGAGCTGGACAAGATAACTGGCCTGCTCGACCAGCTGTCGTTGGTGGCGCTGGCCTTCCCGGCCTTCAATGACGGCCGCTCTTTTTCCAAGGGCGAATTGCTGCGCGCCCGGCATCAATTCAAGGGCGCGGTGCGCGCGACCGGGCAGGTGCTGGTCGACCAGCTGCCGCATATGCTGCGGCTCGGCTTCGACGAGTTTGAGGTCTCCAATCCGGTGCTCTTGAAGCGGCTGGAGGAAGGCCGCACCGGCGGCTTGCCGCTTTACTATCAGCCGGCGGTCGAACCGGAGGCCAAGGGTCCAAAATATTCCTGGCGGCGCAAGCGTCCCAGCTGACGCGGCATTTCATAGGGCAAATGAAATCGCTGTGGTCCGACCAGCGTCACGCATTTTGTTGGTCAGCCCAGCTCAAGATAGGTTTGGAAAGCGCGCTGCGCTGGTCTGGTCAGACCACATTGGCGATTCGGGCTTCCGCTTCGGCCGACCTGCCCTTAGGATAGGCCGTTACTTCGTACCACGAAATAATGGCCAGCTAAGGGAGGAAGCAGCATGGCAGGCAAGAAGATATTGATGCTCGTTGGCGAGTTCAGCGAGGAATACGAGATTTTCGTCTTCGAGCAGGCCATGCACGCGGTCGGCCACACCGTCCATGTCGTGTGCCCGGACAAGAAGGCCGGCGACGTGCTCAAGACCTCGTTGCACGACTTCGAGGGCCACCAGACCTATACCGAAAAACCTGGTCACGATTACATCCTCAACAAGACCTTCGCCGAAGTGAACCCAGCCGACTACGATGCTGTCTATGCGGCGGGCGGCCGCGGGCCGGAATATATCCGCATCGACAAGCGCGTGCAGGCGCTGGTTAGGCATTTCCATGAAACCGGCAAGCCGATCTTCACCATCTGTCACGGCGCGCAGATCCTGATCGCGGTCGACGGCGTGGTGCGCGGCAAGGAAGTGGCGGCGCTGCATTATTGCGAGCCGGAAGTGACGCTTGCCGGCGGCATCTATATCGATGTCGCGCCGACCGGCGCCCATGTCGACGGCAATCTGGTTTCAGCCAAGGGCTGGCCGGGCCTAGCCGCCTTCATGCGGGAATGCCTGAAGGTGCTCGGCACCGAGATCCGTCACGGCGAAGTGCTGATGCGCGACGACAGGAAGGCGGCCTGAAACTTGTCAGTTGCGGCGCGCGGCTACTGACGCCGCGGGTCGTCCGCGTTCTCCGCCTCGGCGCCGTCGAGGCGGTCAAGCAGGTCGGTCAACTGCCGGGGCATCTCCCTTTCCAGGCGAAATACCGGCAAGGTGCGCAGAAAGCGCTTCGTCGCTTCGCTGCCCGCCTGCCGCCTGATATCGTTGGCCAATTCGGCGCGCCTGTTGCCGTTGTTGCCGTTCATCGTCCCAAAATCCTGTGTCGGCTTCGAAACTCCCGCGGGCGGTTCATGGTTCCCGTGCCAGTGCTCGAGAGCAAGCAAAGCTGCGTGATACGGTAAAGTTTGAATTAATTTGGAACGGCAGCCTGCCACCAGCCGCCTGCGCTTGCCCCTTGATTTTTGCCCTCCAAACCTCGATATCGGGCGCAAATCCAGAGCAATTCGAAATGACGGGAAACGCGATGAGCGACCAGGCAAAAGACGAACGCACGCCCGAAGAGATCGAAGCCGCCGAGGCTTCCGGCGAGCGTGCGGAGGGCGGCGTCGACGGCGACTACGAAGCGTTGGTGCGGCTGCTGAAGGAAAACGAGGAACTGAAGGACCGTGCGCTGCGCGCGGCGGCCGAAATGGAGAATTTGCGGCGGCGCACCGCGCGCGACGTCCAGGACGCCCGCGCCTATGCCGTCGCCAATTTCGCGCGCGACATGCTGTCGGTGTCCGACAATCTGCGCCGCGCGCTGGACGCGATTCCCGCCGAGGCGAAGGCCAGCGGCGACGCCGGCTTCAAATCGCTGATCGAAGGGGTCGACCTTACCGAGCGCGCCATGCTTTCGGCGCTGGAGCGCCACGGGGTGAAGAGACTCGCGCCCGAAGGCGAGAAGTTCGATCCGAACTTCCACCAGGCGATGTTCGAGGTCCCCAATCCGGATGTTCCCGCAGGCACTGTCGTCCAGGTTGTGCAGCCAGGCTATTCGATCGGCGAGCGCGTGCTGCGGCCAGCGATGGTCGGCGTCGCCAAGGGCGGCCCGAAGGCGGCCGCCGAGGCCAAGGTCGAGCCGGGCCCGGTGAACGAGCAGGCCGAGAAGGATGCGTGAGAGAGAGTAGCGAATAGGAAGTAGTGAGTAGGGGCTGATATTTATCCCCGGCTTCGTGCTATTTCCCTACTCTATTCGCTACTCACTACTCGCTCGCCCATGAACCCCATCGCGTCGCTCGACTATGCCGGCGTGGCCGTCTTCGCGGCGACGGGCGCGCTTGCCGCATCGCGCAAAGAACTCGACATCATCGGCTTTCTGTTCCTGGCCAGCGTCACCGGCATCGGCGGCGGGACGCTGCGCGACGTCATCCTCAACCTGCCGGTGTTCTGGGTCGCCAACAGCGGTTATGTACTGATCTGCGCCGTCGTCGCGGTGCTGGTCTTCTTCAGCGCCCACCGGTTCGAATCCCGCTACAAGCTGCTGCTGTGGCTCGATGCCGTCGGCCTTGCCGCTTTTTCGGTGATGGGCGCGGCCAAGGGGCTGGCGATCACCGGCTCGCCCGTCGTGTCGGTCATCACCGGCGTCTTGACGGCGACCTTCGGCGGTATTCTGCGCGACCTGCTTGCCGGCGAGCCATCGGTGCTGCTCAGGCCCGAGATCTATGTCACGGCCGCGCTTGCCGGCGCCGCCATCTTCACCCTTGGCGATCTTGCCGGCCTGCCGGCGCTGGCGTCCAGCCTGCTCGGCTTCGCGGGCGCATTCGCGGTGCGCGGCGGAGCGCTTAAATTCGGCTGGTCGTTTCCGGCCTATAAAAGCCGGCCGGGGCGAAGGCCGGAGGATATTCCGTGAGGGAGTAGGGGTTAGTGAGTAGTCAGTAGTCAGTAGAAGTAGTGACAAGGGCGCGAGCGGTGGTGTCCATCACTACTCACTACTCACTACTCACTACTCACTACTCACTACTCACTAGAATCACGCCGCGAAACGCTGCCCTTCGCCGCCATAGTAGTTGACGTAGCGGGCGCCGATCTCCTTGACCGGCATGACGACGAAGACGTCGACGGTCGAGAATTCGTGGTCGATGACGCAGCCGTCGCCGATGCGGGCACCGACGCGCAGATAGCCCTTGACCAGCGGCGGCATGGCGGCGATCGCCGCCTTGGCGTTCACCGCCTCGATCGGCATCAGGTCCATCGAACAGTAGCGTCCCGGAACCGCGCGAACATCCCAGGCGGAGTTGGTGCGGCAATGATGGGCGAGATAGGTCAGCGCCTCGGCATGCGCCGCCGGCACGATGCCATGGAACGAGGCGCAGCCGGTCATCACGCCGATGTCGTAGTGGTTGATATAGGCCCAGATGCCTTGCCAGAGCGCCTCGATGGTGCGTTTGGAGCGGTATTCCGGCAGAACGCAGGAACGGCCGAGTTCGAGGAAGCGCTGGCCGGGATGCCGCGCAATCAGCTTGGTAAGCTCGAACTCGCCCTCGGAATAGAAGCCGCCGGCCGTCGCGGCGATTTCCTGCCGCAGCAGGCGGTAGGTGCCGACGATGCGGCGGTGCTCAGGGCCGGGAAGGGAATTGTCCAACACCAGAAGGTGATCGCAGAGCGGGTCGAACCGGTCGGCGTCGCGCCGGTCCTGCGCCTGGAACAGGTCCTTCCTCGCGCCAAGCTCGTCGTAGAATACCCGGTAGCGCACTTCCTGGGCGGCGGCGATCTCGGCCTCGTTGCGCGCGAGCCGCACTTCGAGATTGCCGATGCGGCCCAGCGGAGCGCCGCTTGCGACGGCGTCGGCGGTACGAGCGGCGAGCAGGGCGCCGCCGGCATTCGGCCGAGTGTCACATTCAGGCACGACTGTATGCACGAGTGATTCTCCTTCGAGCCATCCCTCTTGGCACGGGGATACGGTGTAGGTGCAACAGGATTGTGACAGTACCGTGATACGACGTGGCGGGCAATACTTTGTCGGCTGGGCAATACACTCAACCGGCTATCTTGTGATCGCGAAAGCCAAGCAAGCCAAGGCGTTCAACGGTTAGAAATTTCCTCAGGCGGCAACCTGGCCCTCGACCGCCTGGACGAGCGCGTCCGGGTCAAGCGGCTTGGTCACGAAACCGCTGGCGCCATGGGCAAGCACGGCATGCCGGGTCTTTTCCTGGCTGTCGGCCGAAAGCACCATGATCGGAATCGGGGGCATGGCCAGGGACTCTTCGTGGCGACGGATGGCGGCGATCGCGTCCAGCCCGTCCATGACAGGCATATGCAGGTCCATCAGCACGACATCGAAGCGGAACTTGAGGCCGGCATCGGTAACGGCATCGACCGCGGCCTTGCCGTTGCCGACGATCTTGACGCGGTGTCCGGCCTTGAGCAGCGTGGCGCGGGCGAGCATGGCGTTGATGTCATTGTCTTCCGCGATCAGCACCGACAGGCCCTGGTCGCGCTTGCGCACCGAGGGGGCACCGCGCGGCTTCGGCAGCGGCTTGGCTAGCGCCGAGCCATGGCTGGTCAACAGCACACGCAGCAGGGTCTCGCCCCGCACCGGCCGGGCCAGGAAGGTGGCGTAGCCGCTGGCCCGGAATTCGCCGAGCATGCCGCGATCCGTCGGCGCAATCAGGGTGATGGCCTCGCAGTCGGCAAAGCCAGAATCGCGCAGCCGCTTGAGCAGCCTCCCGTCGCTGTTTTCGAGCGCGGCATCGATCAAAAGGACGTTGCAGCCCGCAGCGAAGGTGGCGGCCTGGCCCGGTGTCGCGGCAACCTCGACGATGCCGCCATGGGCCTTGATCGCGCGGGCGATGGCATCGGCCTCGATGGCGTTTTTCGACACGATTACGGCCCGCCGGTCGGCAAGGATGTTGTGGCGATGCGGCGGCGGCTCGGTCGCGGCGACCGCCGGAAGCTCCAGGACGAATTCGGATCCTTCGCCGAGCCGGCTCGAAACCGAGATCGAGCCGCCCATCGCCGTCGCCAGCCGCTTCGAGATGGCAAGCCCGAGGCCGGCGCCGCCATGCACCCTGGTTGAGGTGCCGTCGGACTGCTCGAATTCCTCGAAAATGCGCTCCATGTCCTCTTCGCGCAGGCCCGGGCCGGTGTCGGCGATGGTGAAGCAGATACGGTCGGTGGTTTCGCTGCGGGCGCGCGCCACGGTGAGCAGCACCCCGCCCGTGTCGGTGAACTTCACCGCATTGCCGATGAGGTTGAGCAGCACCTGGCGCACGCGGCCTGGATCGGCGGTGATCATCTGCGGCACATCGGGCTCGACATGGCAGCCGAGGCCGATGTTCTTGGCGAAGGCCTTTGCGGCCAGAAGTTCGATGATGTTGTCGGCGATCTCGCGCAGCGAGGTCGGCTGGGGCTCGGGTTCGAAGCGGCCGGCCTCGATCTTGGAATAGTCGAGCAGGTCCTCGATGAGCGCGAGCAGCGCGCTGGCCGAGGTGGAAATGGCGCCGACATAGGTGCGCTGTTCGGGCGAGAGGTCGGTATCGGCAAGCAGCTTCGCCATGCCCATGATGCCGTTCATCGGCGTGCGGATCTCATGGCTGACGGTGGCGAGGAAGCGTGACTTGGCCTGGCTGGCATATTCGGCCCGTTCGCGCGCGGTGATCAGCGAGGATTCGGCGCGTTTGCGGGCGGTGATGTCGCGGGCGATCGCCCGGTGCGAGACCGCGCCCGTGTCCTTGTCGCGCACCGACAATTCGATCCAGGAGAACCAGCGTGGTCCGTTCGGGGTGCGGATCGCGACATCGGTCGAGCTCAGGCATTCATGATCGGAGAAGGCGGCGTCGGGAACGATGCCGACATCGATGCCAAGCTCGGACAAGGTCTTGCCGGCAAGATCGCGCGCATCGAGCTCGACAAGCGAGGCAAAGACGCTGTTGGCATAAACGATGTGGCCGTCGCGATCGCGATGGACGACGAGGTCGCCCAGCGCGTCGATCAGGCCGCGGAAGCGCTCCTCGCTCTCCTGCATCTCCCACATGCGGTCGGCGAGGGTTTCGATCTCGGCGCGGCTGCGCGCGGCGGTCTCGTCGAGAAGCGCTGCGGTGCGGCGCTCATCGCGACGGCTGCGCAGATGCATGGCAAGGCCAGCAAAGGCTATGGCGGCGAGGCCGGCGGTGATGATGAGCGGCGCTCCGGTGAGATGCGCGAGCCCCGCCATGATGGCGATGGCGGCAACGATCGTCAGGAAGGGCAGGCCGTCGTGGCGGGCCCCCGGCAGGTCGGGAGCCAGCGGCGGCGCGACGAGCACCTGCCGCTTCGGCGCATCGGCGATGAGCCTGTCAGCGCCGGCGGCTTTGCTGTCCTGTCTGAATTCGGAGTCCGCGACCATGCGCAGATCATGCCAGACAGAAATTATGGAAGGCTGGGAGGGATCGTTCGAATTTTAGCGAATCGCGCGGATCCCGACCGCCCGCATGCGCGGGCGAAACCGGGCTTTACGAGGTCTGTGCCAGCTACATATCGACAACGACGCGACCCCTGATCTTGCCTTCGACGATATCGCGCGCGGCGGCGACAATGCCGTCGAAACCGATCGTGCGTGACAATGTCGACAGCTTCTTGGAGTCGAGGTCGGTGCCGATGCGGCGCCATGCTTCCAGGCGTACCGGCTTCGGCGCCATCACCGAATCGATGCCGAGCAGCGAGACGCCGCGCAGAATGAAGGGCGCGACGCTTCCGGGCAGATCCATGCCGCCGGCCAGGCCGCAAGCGGCGATCGCGCCGCCATAGGAGGTCACCGACAGCACATTGGCCAAGGTATGGCTGCCGACCGAGTCGACGCCGGCTGCCCAGCGCTCCTTGGCGAGCGGTTTCGCGGGCTGGCTGAGCTCTTCGCGCGAGATCACCTCGGCCGCGCCAAGATCGATCAGATACGGGCTCTCGGCGTTGCGGCCGGTCGAGGCGATGACATGATAGCCGAGGCTCGACAGGATCGAGATGGCGACCGAGCCGACGCCGCCGGCAGCGCCCGTCACCACCACGGGACCGCGGTCCGGCACGATTCCGTGCCGCTCCAGCGCCATGACCGAGAGCATTGCCGTGTAGCCCGCCGTGCCGACAGCCATCGCATCATGCGCGCTCATGCCCTCGGGCAGCGGCACCAGCCAGTCGCCCTTGACGCGGGCGCGGCCGGCATAGGCGCCGTAATGCGTCTCGCCGACGCCCCAGCCGTTGAGGATCACCTTGTCTCCCTTGCGCCAGTCGGCATGCGAGGAAGAGATCACGGTGCCGGCGAAATCGATGCCTGGAACCAGCGGCCAGCGGCGCACGACCGGGGCCTTGCCGGTGATGGCGAGCCCGTCCTTGTAGTTCACCGTCGTCGCCTCGACGGCGACAGTGACGTCACCTTCCATCAGGTCGGCCTCGGCGAGGTCGACGACATCGACGGACTGCTTCTTGTCCGCATCGCGCGAGACGAGGATGGCTTTGAAGGTGTCGGGCATGATTTTCTCCTCGCCTCTGGCTGATGAGGAAGTCTGCGGTTTCAACAGCGTGAGGTCAATTGCCAAGGTCCTGGGACTTGGCTTCGCGCCGCCAGCCGATCAGTTCGTCGAAGACGACAAGCGCTGCGCCGACCGAGATGAAGGTGTCGGCGAGATTGAAGACCGCGAAGGACCAGACGGGCGTGTGGAACAGGATGTAGTCGATGACGTGGCCGTAGACGGCGCGGTCGATGAGGTTGCCGAGCGCGCCGCCGATGATCAGCGCAAAGCCGATACGAGCGACGACATGGCCGGCCGACGTGCGCGTGGCGAGATAGAGCACGAAGGCGACGACGAGCACGGCGATGACCACCAGGCCGGTATCGCCGAAGGACTGGAACATCGAGAAGGCGATGCCGGTGTTGTAGGTGCGAAACAGCGCCAGGAATGGCAGCAGATCGACCTTCTCCTGAAAGGCGAGACCGTTCTCGACCAGCTGCTTGATCCACTGGTCGAGCGCAATGGCGATGACGACCAGCACCGCGTAAGGGGACCAGGATTTCATTTGGTAGTCCTCATCGGATGTCGTTGGCAGGCTCGAGCTTCAACGCGCCGCGCCGGATCTCGAACAACATCACGCCGGTGGCGACCGCCAGATTGAGCGAATCGGCCCGGCCTGCCTGGGGAATTCTGAGCAGCCGGTCGCAGCTTTCGGCGAGACTGTCCGGCAAGCCCTGCTGCTCGTTGCCCATTAGCAGCAGGACCGGTCCCCTGGAGAAATCGACCGAGCGATAGTCGACCGCGCCCTTGAGATGGGTTCCGGCGACAAGGCCGGAGAAATCGCGGCGCCAGGCGAGGAAGGCCTGCTCGGTCGCCCTGGCGACCGGCACTGCGAAGATCGAGCCCATGGTGGCGCGCACCGTCTCCAGCGAGAACGGGTCGGTGGTGTCGCCAACCAGGATGACGCCCTTGGCGCCGACGGCGTCGACGGTGCGGATCACGGTGCCGAGATTGCCGGGGTCGCGCACCCGGTCGAGCGCCACCCAGACATCGCCGTCCCTGGCGCGGATGTCCTTCAGCGGCACCGTCTGCTGCGCGAAGACGCCGACCACCATTTGCGGGTTCTCGCGGCGGGTGATGGCAGCGAGCACCTTTTCGGAAACTTCGAGCACCATGCCGCCGGCGGCGACGGTCCGCGCGGCGACCTTTTCGACGGCCGGGTTGCCGCGTCCGGCCTTGGCGAAGACCAAGGTCCTGATCGACCAGCCGAGGTCGAGGGCATCGATGACCAGCTTCAGGCCCTCGGCCATGAAGGCGTTCTGCTGGTCGCGGAATTTCTTGAGCGCCAGCGCCTTGATGTCCTTGACCAGGGGATTGGCAAGGCTGGTGACTTCCTTGACCTGCCCGACAGGGCGAGCGCCGTCATGTGCCGTCATTCAAGCCACCCAGCGCGAGAACAGCGAGGTCGACAGCGCGCGGCCGGCGGATTTCTCGCGAATGATCAGCTCGCCGGATTCGACTGTGCCGCCCCTACCGGCGAAGGTATCGCGCATCAGCGCATGGATGGCGAAGAAGGAAGCGCGGATCGAATAGGCGGTGAGGACGACGGCGAGCGGTTTCGGCGTCAGGATCGAGCGGCAAAGCTCGGTGAGGCCCGGCAGGTCCTCGAACAATTGCCAGACCTCGCCCTTGGGTCCGCGGCCATAGGCCGGCGGATCGAAAAGCACGATGTCGTAGCGGCTGCCGCGGCGTTCCTCGCGCTCGGCGAATTTCATCGCGTCCTCGACGATCCAGCGGATCGGCTTGTCGGCAAGGCCGGCCATCTCCTGGTTCTCGCGCGCCCAGCCGATCGCCTTCTTCGAGGCATCGACATGGGTGACCTCGGCGCCGGCGCGGGCCGCCACCAGCGAGGCGAGGCCGGTATAGCCGAACAGGTTAAGCACCTTGACTGGGCGTCTCGCCGACGCGATCAGTCCCGCCATATGGTCCCAATGCGACGCCTGCTCCGGAAAGACGCCGACATGGCGAAACGAGGTGAAGCGGCCGAGATAATCGATGCCGTCATGCTTCATCGGCCAGGTTTCGCCGAGCGGCGTTTTGGGAAACCGCCAGCGGCCGATGCCTTCTTCGTCGGTGTCGCCGGTAAAGATGGCGTCGGCGCGCTCCCATTCCTTCGCCGGCAGGGCCCGCTGCCAGATTGCCTGGCCCTCGGGGCGCACGATGCGATACGGGCCGTATTGCTCGAGCTTCTCACCGGCGCCGCTGTCAAGCAGGGCGTAATCGGCGTTTGGCGCGACTTCGAGGATCAATGGCAGGCGCTCGGCAGGCAACGCGCCTTCGCGGCGCGCAAGCACGCGCGGCGCCGGCTTGGCTTCCTGCCGCTCCGCCGGCTTTGTTTCGCGGCGCTCGGCAGGTGCGGCCTGCTGCCGTCCGGCCGCGAACGCATCACGCGGGCGGGGCTGTTCCGCCCTTGCGGGATGCGGGCGGCCATCGCGGCGTTTGTCGCGAAAAGATTTCAAGAAAGGTCATCTCCGGCGGTTCGGCCCGCTTCTGCCACAGCTCAGCCCACCGGCGCAACAAAGCCTGGCTCATTCAATGGTGCTGTAATCAACCATGCCGGATACCGAGCAGGCCGAAACAAAGCGAAACGAAGCCAAGCGCCTTCGCCACGGCCACCGCCATGTGGCCGGTCTCCCAACGCAGCCGGACGGCCTCGAAATTGTCCGGGATCGGTCCGGGCGCCCAGGTCGCAAGAATGTCGTTGGCCGGCTTGACCAGTCCGAACCAGAGCGCCAGCGAGACGGCATAAAGCAGTGTGGCGGCGAGCACGAGCCAGAAGGCTGTCGCTTGGCCGCGCAGCATCCAGGCAAGCAGCGCCGGGCAGAGGATCGCAGCGATATCGAGCGGCGCTCCAATGACGGCAAAGAGCAGGAACTGACCGTTGAAGACCGTCGCCTCTCGCCAGAGCGCCGGCGACCATTTCGTCAGCCTGGGCAGCGATTCCAGCACATGGGCAAACGACGGCCCAAGGCTGAGCGCCGCGACGAAAGCGGTCAGCACCGACCAGAACAGCAGGGTCCCGCGCATCTCCATTGTGGGGAGAACGGGAACGGGACGCGGGCGTTCCGTGGCAGAAGGTCGCTTGCCGCGATGTGCAGGCCAGCCCTATTGTCCGGCACGCCGGTTAGCCATTCATGTCCCGTTCAGCCCGCCTGCTCGACCTCGTCCAGATCCTTCGCCGCCATCGCCGGCCGGTGAGCGGCCGCACGCTTGCGGACGCAATCGGCGTGTCGATCCGCACCCTCTATCGCGACATCGCGACGCTGCAGGGGCAGGGCGCGCCGATCGAAGGCGAGGCGGGGCTTGGCTATGTGCTGAAGCCCGGCTTCATGCTGCCGCCGCTGATGTTCACCGACGAGGAGATCGAGGCAATGGTGCTCGGCTCGCGCTGGGTGGCTAAGCAGCCGGACAAAAGGCTGGCGGCCGCCGCGGCGGATGCGCTGGCCAAGATCGCGGCGGTGCTGCCGGATGATCTGCGCGACGATCTCGACGCGACGACACTGCTCGTCGGGCCGCGCTCGGAAAATGCCGAAGCGATCGACCTCGGCATCGTGCGGCAGGCGATCCGCGACGAGCGCAAGCTTGGCTTCCTCTACCGTGACGCGGGGGGAGCGGCATCGAAGCGTCTGGTCTGGCCGTTCGCGCTCGCCTTCTTCGACAAGGTACGGGTGATGGTGGCGTGGTGCGAAACGCGCCAGGATTTCCGGCATTTCCGCGCCGACCGGATGTCCGGCCTGACAGCGACAGACATCCGCTATCCGCGCCGCCGACAGGCAATGCTGAAGGAGTGGCGGGCGGGCCTTGACGCGCCTGGCCGGAACGGCGGGAAAGACGCTTCCGGCTGATCGCTGCTGCCAGAATCTGACAGCAGGTCCTCATATGGTCTCCAAGGTTCAGACACTTTGGAGATCAGATATGACCACGCCGAATTTCGTCATCCTCTATGTCGACAGCCCGGAAGAGAGCGGCGCGTTCTACGCTTCGCTGCTCGGACGCGAGCCGGTTGAATCCTCGCCGACCTTCGTTATGTTCGTGCTCGACAAGGGGTTCAAGCTCGGCCTCTGGTCGCGCCACACGGTGGAACCGGCTGCGGCGGCAGCAGGCGCTGGCGGCGAGCTCGTGATCGCGGTCGAGAATGCGGCTGCGGTCGACGCCACCCATGCGGATTGGACTGGCAGGGGCCTCAACATTCTGCAGACCCCAACCGATCTTGATTTCGGCCGCACCTTCGTCGCGCTCGATCCCGACAATCATCGCCTGCGCGTCTACTGGCCGAATGGGCAGTAGGCAGTAGGCAGCAGGCCTATCTTCCCTATTGCCTACTGCCCAATCCCTACTGCCTATTTGAGCGCCTTGTAGACGGCGACGCCGGCGGCGAGATCCTCTAGCGCCGCGCCGACCGACTTGAACAGCGTGATCTCGTCGTGGGTTTGCCGGCCCTGTTTCTCGCCGCGCGCGAGCTCGTGCAGGTCGGCGACAATCGCTTCCGGTTTCAGCACGCCGGAGGCCAGCGGCTGGACGATGTCGCCTGCCTCCTTGGTGGCGCCGGCGCGGGTGTCGACATAGACGCGGGCACGGACAATGGCGTCATCATCGCTTTCGCGCATCGTCGGCGTGAAGCCGCCGACGAGATCGACATGGGCGCCCGGCTTCAGCAGCGCGCCCTTGACCAGCGGCGTGTTCGAGATGGTCGCGGAGGCGACGATGTCGGCCTCGGCAAGCTCCGCATCGAGATCGCCGGCGGCACTTGCCGGAAGGCCTTCGGCGCGCAAGGCCGCCGCCACTTTTTCGGCATTGGCCGGCGTGCGGTTCCAGATGCGGATGGATGTGATCGGCCTGACTGCAGAATGCGCCTTGGCAAGGAAGGGCGACAGCGCGCCGGCGCCGATCACCAGAAGCCGCGAGGCGTCCTTGCGGGCGAGATAGGAGGCGGCGAGCGCGGAGGCGCAGGTCGTGCGCCACTGCGTCAGCCGTTGGCCGTCGATCAGCGCTTGCGGCTCGCCGGTGACGCCGTCGAGCAAAAGATAAAGGCCCATGACCGCCGGCTTGCCGATGGCATTGTTGTCCGGCGACACGGTGACGATCTTGACGCCAATATGGCCTCCCTCGGAGGTGCCCGCGGCGTTGAAGTCGGTCCAGGCCGGCATCAAAAGCAAGGTCGAGGCGGCGCCGTCCGGCCGTTCGACGCCATGATGGTGGCGAACCGGCTGCACGGCGCCATCGCGAAAAGCCGTGCGCAATGTCTCGACAAGGCCGGGAAAGGTCAGCGCGCGGTCGACCTGTGCGGCCGAAATGGTCAACATTGAAAGCTCCGTGGTGTCGAAAGGACGCTCGACTGTCTTCTACGCAATTCCGGACGGAAAACCGCTACGCACTTTGCCTGGAATTGCTAAAGCGCGGCGCGCTGAAAACAGATTCAGGTGACGCGCTAAGTCTTTGTGTTGATGCATGTCGTTGTCCCAGAACCGCTGCGCACTTCTGGGCGACATCATTAGTTCGTCGGGCTGGGCAGCGCCGGTCCCTTGGGCGCCACGGGCGTGCGGCTCACCGCCTGGCGCAGGTTTTCCGCCTCGAGGCCGCGCTGGCGCGCGAGCTTGCGATAGCGCCCCTGCTTCACCCAGGTAGCCAGGCTTCCGACGACCATGCCGATGGCCAAAGCCAGGAACAGGAAGATGAAAAGCGGCAGGTTCAGCGTCAGCGCAGGATTGCCGGGATGAAATGGATCAAGCGTGAAGGCGACGGCACCGCGGTTGGCGACGGCGAGCGCGATCAGGATGACGGCCAGCGGCACGAAGACCACGACGACGACGAAGCGATTGAACATCAAATCTCCATGGAGAGGCTTCTTGAGGCGCGCACGTCCTTGTCCTGAAACCGGTCTCCACTTTCGGGAGACATGCCTTTAGGCGCCAAGATGCCGTTTCGACCCGCCGGCCTGGCGCCTATTTGCCGCCGTTCAGCCTTTCGCGCAACTCCTTGCCGGTCTTGAAGAACGGCACCCATTTTTCCTCGACCTCGACGGATTCGCCGGTGCGCGGGTTGCGACCGGTGCGGGCCGGACGGTTCTTCACCGAAAAGGCGCCGAAACCGCGCAACTCGACCCGGTTGCCCTCAGCAAGCGCATCGGTGATCTCGTCAAAGATCGCGCCGACGATGTTTTCGACGTCGCGCAGGAAAAGGTGCGGGTTGCGTGCAGCAATGATCTGCACAAGCTCGGATTTGATCATAGAACATTCCCCGTAAAACCACTGCAACCGATTATCAGGATGATTTTATTGCTTTTTCGGCTCGTCCCAACGGCACCTTAAGGGTGCCAGACCGAAACGAGACCGTCAAGAAACAAGCGGTCGGCGCCAAGTTCGTGAATGATATCGCCGCCGGCATCCGGCAGGCCGAGCGCCTTGGCCGCCACTTTTGCCATCGACTGGGAAAACAGGAAACCGCCACGCCTGTCCTTGTCCTTCCACTCGACGACCTTGAGCTTGCTGTCCACGCCCTTCGTCGCCAGCCAGTCGATCGCCTCCTGCTCGCCGCCGACGGCGTCGACCAGGTGGTTGGCCAAAGCCTGGCGGCCGGTGAAGATCGAACCGTCGGCAAGCGCCAGCGCCTGCTCATGCGTTATCTTGCGGCGATCGGCGACGATGCCGACGAACCAGTCGTAGCTGTCGAGGATCAGCTTGCGCACCATGGCGCGCTCGTCGTCATTGGTCGGCTTGAAGGGCGAGGGCGAAGCCTTGAGCGGCGAGGATTTCACTTCTTCCAGCTTGATGCCGAGCTTGTCCATGAGACCGCTGACGTCGGGATACTGGATCAGCACCCCGATCGAGCCGACGATCGATGTCTTGCGGGCGACGATGTGGTCGGCTGCACTTGCGATCATATAGCCGGCCGATGCCGCCAGCGTGCCGACTTCGGCCACCACCGGCTTGTCACCGGCAAGCTTGCGCACGGCGTCGAATGTGGACTCGCCGCCGACCGTGGTGCCTCCGGGCGAATCGATCGAAAGGATGACGCCCTTCACCTCCGGCGACTTGCGGATCGATTCCAGTCTTTTGAGCAGTTCCTCGTCCTCGGTGATGGTGCCTTCAATCTTGACCTTGGCGATGTGGGGGACCGCCCGGCCGGTACAATTGTCGTCATAGACCCAGGTCGAGAAGGCGATGATCGCTGCCGCCAGAACCAGAAACGCAACCACGCGCCAGAACGTCAGCTTGCGGCGCAAGCGGCGGCGGTCGATCAAGTCGTCGGCTCTCATTGCCATTGTCAGCCTCGTGGGTGGTGGGAAAGCACGCTTTTAAAGCAAGCTTCTACGCACGGCTACCGTTTCCTGGCGCGGGTCATCCGCTTCACAGAACGGTGACCCCTCTACTTTCTTGTCCTGATGCAATTCCTGTCGGAAACCGCTCGCAGCTTTCCCGGAACTGTTGCGAAAGGCCCGGCTTCGGCCTCCGGCGGTGACGCCGGGCTCACGAAAAATTAACGCAAGCAGTCCGTATCTGCTATGAAGTACAGGCCATCTCGCCGAATTCCTTTCGATTTTGCGGGCGGCAGCTGTCACATTTTTGCAGTTTTCCTCCGCTTGTGCTTGCTTGTAGGTGCCGGCATACCACCTATAGGCGGTGTTTGGGCGGGCAAAGGTCCATTAGAAAAGTGATGTTGGCGCGATCTGACGAAACGAGCGATGCCGGTGAGGCATCGGCTCCCGCGAACCAAGGCGGCACGCGTGGCGATGCGTTCAACCGCGCCCGGCGGCACTCGCGCCGCGTCCGCGTGCTGAAATTTGCGGTGCCGCTGCTCGCTGTCGCGATCGCCGTCGCCTTTCCGGTCTATTCCTACCTCAAAGCGCCGCTGTCGGTATCGGTGCAGGCCGACGGCACGGCGTTTTCCGACGGCAAGCTGGTGATGGCCAATCCGAAGCTCAACGGCTTCACCAAGCAGAAGCTGCCATATTCGCTGACGGCGAGCAGGGCGACGCAGGATGTCGGCCAGCAAGCCGTCATCGACCTCGAAGGCATCAACGCCAAACTGCCCGTCGCCACTGACAACATCGTGTCCGTCGATGCCGCGCACGGTATCTACAATCGCGACGCCAACACGATGGATCTGACCAGCGACGTCAGCGTGACGACGACGGACGGCCTGATGGCGAAGTTCAAATCGATCTTCCTAGACATGGGCAAAGGCTCTATGAAGACGAGCAATCCGGTCGACGTCAGCCGTGGCGGGTCGCGCATCACCGCGGATTCGATGTCGGTCGAGGACAATGGCAGGCTCGTGGTCTTCGAGAGCCGGGTTCGCGTCAACATAGATCCAACTGCGTTGAAGGCAGCGGGGGTAAACGGTGGAGAACAGAATGCGTCGCAGTAAATCCGCATGGCTTCCGGGCGCTGCTTCCGCATTGCTGTTTTTGGCAACGGTGCATTCGTTCGCGCAGTCGAGCGCGACCAGCCAGATTCCCGGGCTCAAGCTGTCGGGTGACCAGCCGATCCAGATCGAAAGCGACAAGCTCGAGGTCCGCCAGGCCGAAAGCATGGCCGTATTCAGCGGCAATGTGACGGTTAATCAAGGGCCGACCCTGCTCAAGGCCGGCAAGATGACGGTCTACTATGTCAAGGATGCCAATGCCGGCAAAAGTGCCGCGGCCGGCGCATCGGCGATGACCGGTGCGGCCAATATCGACCATCTCGAGGTCGAGAACAAAGTCTACATCAAATCGAACGACCAGATCGCCACCGGCGACACCGGCAAATTCGACATGAAGACGCAGGTGCTGGTGCTTTCCGGCAAGGAAGTGGTGCTGTCGCAGGGCGACAATGTGCTCAAGGGCTGCAAGCTTACCGTGCAGATGAAGAGTGGCCTCGGCAATGTCGAAGGCTGTCCTCGCGTCATCATGATGTTCAAGCCGCAGAAACAGGACGCGCAGCAGGGAGCGTCGAGCAAGTAATGGCCGGCGTGACTTCGCTGCTGGCCCGTCTCCCGGGACGGGCAGCCGCACAACCCGCTGCGCCGGCGACGGTCGGCGCCGACAAGGCGAAGTTCAAGGGCACCCTGATCGCTAAGGGGCTGACCAAGAGCTACAAGGGCCGCAAGGTGGTGAGCGGTGTGACGCTCGGCGTGCGCGCCGGTGAGGCTGTCGGCCTGCTCGGCCCCAACGGCGCTGGCAAGACCACCTGTTTCTACATGGTCACCGGCCTTGTTCCCGTCGACGAAGGCTCGATCGAGATCGACGGCTTCGATGTCACCTCGATGCCGATGTACCGGCGGGCCCGCCTCGGTATCGGCTATCTGCCGCAGGAAGCGTCGATCTTCCGCGGCCTGAATGTCGAGCAGAACATCCGGGCCGTGCTGGAGGTGGTGGAAAAGAGCCGCAAGGAACGCGAGCGCACGCTCGACGAGCTGCTCGAGGAGTTTCACATCAGCCATCTGCGCAAGGCGCCGTCCATGTCGCTGTCGGGCGGCGAACGGCGTCGCCTCGAAATCGCGCGGGCGCTGGCGACGCGGCCTGCCTATATGCTGCTCGACGAGCCCTTCGCCGGCATCGATCCGATCGCCGTCGCCGACATCCAGCAACTCGTTCGCCACCTCACGGCGCGCGGCATCGGCGTCTTGATCACCGACCACAATGTACGCGAGACGCTCGGCCTGATCGACCGCGCCTACATCATCCATGCCGGTCAGGTGCTGACGCATGGCCGCGCCGACGAGATCGTCGCGAACGCCGATGTGCGGCGTCTCTATCTGGGCGAGGGTTTCACGCTCTGACCGCGGGTTTCGACCGGTTTCAATGGCCGCGTCACGGCTTTCGGTCATTTTAGCGCTCGATAACGCTCCGGTAAGCCGCAGCTGCTAGCGTTTTGCTTGACAAGCAAAAGCCGGGCCAGTTTCTATGCCCGACCGAAAAACAGTCGACGCGTAGACGAGGCGTTTGAAGTCCATCATGGCGCTGGCAGCCAAACTGCAGCTCAGACAATCCCAGTCGCTGGTGATGACGCCGCAGCTGATGCAGTCGATCCGGCTGCTGCAGCTCACCCATGTCGAGCTCGAGCGCTTCATCGACGAGGAGATCGAGCGCAATCCGCTGCTGGAACGGGCCGAGCCGCAGGACGATGCCGCCGGCGATCTATCCCAGAAAGGCGAGACATCGCCGGAAAAGGACAGAGAAGGCGACTGGTTCGAGGGCGAGATGGAGTGGAGCGCGGAAGCGATCTCGCAAAAGCTCGATTCTTCCCTGGAGAACCTGTTTCCAGACGACCCAGGCACCAGCGAGAGGCTTGGGCCGGATCTCACGGCGCAATGGAAGTCGGCCGCCGGGGGCGGCGCGGGCGGAGCATCGTCGGAGGGGTTCGACGTCGGCGACATGGCCGCGGCCGCCATCACGCTGCGCGAACATGTCGGCGAGCAGATCGCGCTTGCCTCCTTGAGCCCCGGCGAACGCCTTATCGCGGGTGAGCTAGCCGAAGGGCTCGACGAAGCCGGGTACCTGCGCACCGAACTCGACGAGATCGCGGTTCGGCTCGGCACGGACGGCGCGGTGGTGGCGCGGGTGCTTGGCGTCTGCCAGACCTTCGAGCCAGCAGGACTTTTCGCGCGCGACCTTGCCGAGTGCCTGTCGCTGCAACTGGCGGTGCGCGACCGGCTCGATCCGGCGATGAAGGCGCTGGTCGCCAACCTCGAGCTTCTGGCGCGGCGGGATTTCCAGACGCTGAAACGCATCTGCGGCGTCGACGAGGAAGACCTGCTCGACATGCTGGCCGAGATCCGCGCGCTCGATCCGCGGCCCGGCCTGGCGTTTTCGGGCGGCGCGAGCGATGCGATTGTCGCCGATGTCGAAGTGCGCGCCGCCAATGACGGCAGCTGGGCGGTGGAGCTCAATGCCGATACGCTGCCGCGCGTGCTGGTGGACAATGTCTATTTCGCCCGCATTTCGAGCCATGCCAGGGACCAGGCGGAAAAAGAGTTTCTCGCCGAATGCCTGCAGAACGCCAACTGGCTGACGCGCAGTCTCGATCAACGGGCCAAGACCATTCTCAAGGTGGCGTCCGAGATCGTGCGGCAACAGGACGCTTTCCTCGTCCATGGCGTGCGTCACCTCAAGCCCCTCAACCTGCGTACGGTGGCCGACGCCATTGGCATGCATGAATCGACGGTCAGCCGCGTCACCGCCAACAAATATATGCTGACGCCGCGCGGCGTCTTCGAGCTGCGCTATTTCTTCACCGCGTCAATTGCCTCCGCGGAAGGCGGCGAAGCGCATTCGTCCGAGGCCGTGCGCGACCGCATCAAGCAGATGATCGACGAGGAAAAGCCCATCGACGTGCTTTCCGACGACGCCATCGTCGACATGCTCAAGGAAAGCGGGGTCGACATCGCGCGCCGCACCGTCGCGAAATATCGCGAAGGCATGAACATTCCCTCGTCGGTGCAGCGGCGGCGGGAGAAGCGGGCGCTCGCGAACGCCGGCCGCTAGGCCGATGCGAATCTCGACAAGCCCTGGCCGGTGCGAGACGGTGCTGATTTCCCACAATTCCCGAGTTTCATTGACAAGCCGCGATGAAGTGTCTAGAAGCCCGCCCGCATGGAGCAGGGCGGTGATGCCCGCTAGCGAATGGGTCCGTCAGACACGGCCATGGACGGCCAAGAAGGCGACTTGTGATCAACCGGAAAGTTCGGGTCTAAAATCGGCGCGCATGCCGCTGCAAAGCTTGTGCGCGCGCACCACGGGTATAAACTCGGGAACAGTTTGAAGCCTGAGCAAGGAAGGTCAGTTTTCAGATGAATCTACGCATTTCGGGAAAACACATGGACATCGGCGATGCGTTCCGCACACGCATCAACGACCGGGTCGGCGAGGCGATCGAGAAATATTTCGATCGGGGTTTTTCAGGACATGTCACGGTCATCAAATCGGGGTCGCGTTTCTCCGCCGACTGCATGGTCCGGCTCGATTCCGGCGCTTCTTTGCAGGCGACCGGCGACGCCCAGGACCCGACGCTTGCCTTCGAGGCGGCGGCCGACCGCCTGGAAACGCGGCTGCGGCGCTACAAGCGCCGGCTGAAGTCGCGCAACACCGGCAACGGCAATGGCGAAGAGCCGACCGACATCGCCTACACCGTGATGGCTCCCCTCACCGATGACGAGGAAGACATTCCGGAGGACTTCGCTCCGGTCATCGTCGCCGAATCAAGCTTGACGCTGCGGACCATGTCGGTGGCTTCGGCGGTCATCGAGCTCGATAACAGCGACAGCCCGGTCTTCCTGTTCCGCAACGCCGGAACCGACCATCTCAACATCGTCTACCGCCGGCCGGATGGCAACATCGGCTGGATCGATCCGTCGACGACCAAAGTCGCGCAAGGATAAAAAGCCAGCCGCGCAAGGGGGCGACGACTGGCGCGGCAGGCGAGCAAGGGATTTTTCAAGCATGGATCTCAGCGATCTCATCAGCGTTCCGGCGATCATGCCGGCGTTGAAGGCGAATTCCAAAAAGCAGCTTCTGCAATTGCTGTCGGAAAGGGCGGCGGCGATTTCGGGGATTCCGGAGCGGGAGGTGTTCGACACCATCCTGCAGCGCGAGCGGCTGGGCTCGACCGGCGTCGGCAACGGCATTGCCATTCCGCACGGCAAGCTCGCCGGCGTGAAGCGGATCGCCGGCGTCTTCGCCCGGCTGGAAACGCCGGTCGATTTCGAGGCGCTGGACGACCAGCCGGTCGACCTGGTGTTTTTGCTGCTTGCGCCGGAAGGAGCCGGCGCCGACCATCTCAAGGCGCTGTCGCGCATCGCGCGCGTGCTGCGCGATGCCGACACGGTGGCCAAGATCAGGGGAACGCGCGACGCCGTGGCGATCCACGCGCTCTTGTCGGATACGCAGGCCTCGCACGCAGCCTGACGTTTTGGGATCGAACCTGGTTTTTGGGATGAAACCCTAGAGGGGCCGCCGGGAGCGGCCCTTTCCATTTCAGACTGCCAGCAATCGCCTTAGTGAATGGCGACAGTGGTCAGGTCGTTCTCCAACGCACCCGCCAGTGCCCGGTCACGGGCGTCGGAAAGCAGAATCGGCTGGCCGTTGGCGGCAAACAGCGCCCACAGCTCCAGGCCGGGCGCGATCTCGCCGAGGCCGGGGAAGCGGCCGCGCAGGTCGTCGCTCGACACTTTCCTGAGATAAGCGACCGAACCTTCGCCGAGATGAGCGAGTTCGCCGCTGGTCATGGTGATCGTTTCGTCAGTTCTGGTCATTTCAAGCCTCCTTGGCGCGAGGACGCCAGGATCGGCCGCCTCGCATAGAGCCATCGGCAAAGGTCAGTCTTTCACCGATATGTTTATTTTCCGTACCATCCGCTCGGACTCCGGCCGATCGAGATCGATCGACAGCAGACCGTTCTTCAGTTCCGCCGCGATCACCCGCATGCCGTCGGCCAGCACGAAGCAGCGCTGGAACTGGCGCGCGGCGATGCCGCGGTGCAGGAATTCGCGCTCGGTGTCGTCGGTCTGACGACCGCGCACGATCAGCTGGTTTTCCTCCGTGGTGACATCGAGGTCGCTTTCTGCAAAACCGGCAACGGCCAGCGTGATGCGCAGCCTTTCGGCCTTGCCGTCGGCGGCATTGAGGCGCTCGATATTGTACGGAGGGTAGCTGTCGCCGGACTTCGCCAGACGCTCAAGCGTCTTTTCCATGGCATCAAAACCCAGGAGAAGCGGGCTGGAGAAAGGCGTCATTCGACTCATTGTTACACTGTCCTCTGAAGAGCGACACAAACTGGAAAAACCCGGATGGCATTTTTCCCGATGGTCTTGATATGGTCCGTCGCGCGATCAAGTTCAAGCCGCCAAATCAGGATGGCGTTTCGTCGAACCGTCATCTTCATCCAGCCTTTCATTGGAGCATGATTTCGTCCGAAAACCGGTTCCCACCTTCCGGGAACCATGCTCTAAAACCCGCCCAAAAAGACTTCCCAAAAGGAATTGAAATGCCCCAGTCCAGAAAGATCATGATCGACACGGATCCCGGCCAGGACGATGCCGTCGCCATATTGCTGGCGCTCGGCAGTTCCGAGCTGGAGATCGTCGGCATCACCGCGGTAGCCGGCAACGTGCCGCTGAATCTGACCCAGAACAACGCCCGCAAGATATGCGAGCTGGCCGGCCGGCCCGACATCAAGGTCTATGCCGGCGCCATCCGGCCGCTGGCGCGTGAACTCGTCACCGCCGAGGAGGTGCATGGCAAGACCGGCCTAAACGGCCCGCAGCTGCCCGAGCCGACCATGCCGCTCCAGGAACAATATGCCGTCGATTTCATCGTCGAGACGCTGATGCGCGAGGAAAGCGGCACCATCACGCTCTGCCCGCTCGGACCACTCACCAACATCGCGCTGGCGCTGATCCGCGAGCCCAGGATCGCGCCGCGGATCAAGGAAATCGTCCTGATGGGCGGCGGCTTCTTCGAGGGCGGCAATGTCACGCCGGCCGCCGAATTCAATATCTATGTCGACCCGCAGGCCGCCGATCTGGTGTTCAAATCGGGCATTCCGATCGTGATGATGCCGCTCGACGTCACCCACAAGGCGCTGACCACGTCCGAGCGCATCCAGGCCTTCCGCAAGCTCGGCACCAAGGTCGGCACCGCGACCGCCGAGATGCTGGAGTTCTTCGAGCGCTATGACGAGGAAAAATACGGTACTGATGGCGGGCCGCTGCACGACCCGTGCGTGGTCGCCTATCTCGTCAAGCCGGAGCTGTTCAAGGGCCGCCACTGCAATGTCAGCGTCGAGACGACCTCCGAGCTCACCATGGGCATGACGGTGATCGACTGGTGGGGCGTCACCAAGCGCAAAAAGAACGCCATGGTGATGCGCGACATCGACCATGACGGCTTCTTCGCGCTGCTGGTGGAGCGGCTCGGGCGGCTATAAGGGCCGCTTCTTCCTTCCCCCCTTGTGGGGGAAGGTGGATCGGCGCGAAGCGCCGAGACGGATGAGGGGTGCTCCAGCGGAGTGAGACGTCGGCATTCCCTGGAACACCCCTCATCCGTCGCCTTCGGCGACACCTTCTCCCACAAGGGGCCTGTTGCGTAATTGGCTGGTTGTGATTCTCTGAGAAGGAAGCTCGGAGGGAATCGCAATGGCGGTGAAGCAGA